>CADCOJ010000062.1 GCA_902803075.1 Oscillospiraceae bacterium
CAGGCAAGGCGCGCTGCATTGGCATCTCCAACTGCTTCGCCTGGCAGCTTTGCAAGGCCAACGCCATTGCCGAGCGGGAGGGCTGGACGAAGTTCGTGTCTGTACAGGGCCACTACAACCTGATCTTCCGGGAGGAGGAGCGGGAGATGGTGCCCTACTGCGAGGAGGAAAACATCGCCCTCACGCCCTACAGCGCCCTGGCCTCGGGCAGGCTGGCGCGCAAGCCGGGGGAGACGAGCAATCGTCTGGAGAAGGATGCCTACGCGAGGTTCAAGTACGACGCCACGAAGGAACAGGACGGGGTCATCATCGACCGCGTGGCGGAGATCGCGGAAAGGCGCGGCGTGAGCATGACGGAGGTGTCTCTGGCCTGGCTGCTCAGCAAGGTGACATCCCCGGTCGTCGGCGCAACGAAGCTGCACCATATCGAGGATGCGGCCAAAGCCGTGGAGTTGGAGCTGACCGATGCGGAAAGCGCGTATCTGGAGGAGGCCTATGTGCCTCATCCGCTCTCCGGCGTGATGGCGCAGAACAGGCCGGCCGCGGCAGGGCAGAAGCATGTCTGGTCCACAGGAGACCAGACCATTCAGGAGGTAACGTGAAATGCGTGAAACGATCAAACAGACAGCAGGCAGGACCCAGCTCGGCGCGTTTGCGCCGATGTTTGCACATCTCAACGACGATGTGCTGTTCGGCGAGGTATGGAACGAGACGGCCATCGATGTTAAAACAAAGTGCATCGTCACGGTCGTTTCGCTCATGGCCTCCGGCATCACCGACACGTCGCTGACCTATCATCTGCAGAACGCCAAAGCTCACGGCGTGACAAGGGAAGAGATCGCGGCGATCATTACCCATGCGGCCATGTATGTGGGCTGGCCCAGGGGCTGGGCGGTGTTCCGCCTGGCAAAGGAGGTCTGGAACGAAGAAACGCCCGCCGCGACAGAGAGGGAGAAGTATCAGAACACGATCTTTTTCCCCATCGGAGAACCGAACCCCTACGGGCAGTTCTTTGTCGGCCGGAGCTACCTTGCGCCCGTATCCACGGAGCAGGTGCCGGTGTTCAACGTGACCTTTGAGCCGGGCTGCCGCAACAACTGGCATATCCATCACGCAAAAAGCGGCGGCGGGCAGATGCTCATCTGCGTCGGCGGCAGAGGGTACTATCAGGAGTGGGGCAGGGAGCCGGTGGAGATGACGCCGGGCACAGTGGTCAATATCCCGCCTGAGGTCAAGCACTGGCACGGCGCCGCGCCGGATTCCTGGTTTTCCCACCTGGCCATTGAGGTGGCGGGGGAGGAAACCGGCAACACCTGGCTGGAAGCTGTGTCCGGCGAGGACTACGGCAGGCTGAAATAAAAAAGATGCCGCATGATACGCCGCGGCCTGCAGAAAAGACGGGGGAGGGCGCAGCCATGAAGCGCAGCCGGAAGCAAACTGCAAAAAAACTCGTCGATGTGTGTCTGACCGTTCTTCTGCTCCTCCTGATGGCCTATCCGGTCACGGGGGAGACGCTGCACGAATGGCTTGGCATCGGGATGACAGCTGTCCTGATCCTGCATCACGTCCTCAACAGGAAATGGTACGCCGCGCTCTTCAGAGGGAAATACAACGCCTTCCGCGTCGTCACGACGCTGGTGAACATGCTTTTGCTGATCTCCATCGCGCTGACGGCCGTGTGCGGCATGGCCATGAGCGCCCACGCGGTGCCGTTTCTTTCGGGACTGCTGCCTGTTTCCTTTGCCCGGCGGTTTCATCTCGCCATGTCCTTCTGGTCGTTTCTTCTGATGGGCCTGCATCTGGGGCTGCATATCCCGGCCATGGCGGCGGGCCTGCGCCTGAGCGGAAAAAACAAAGCCGCCCTTTGGGCGGTATGCGCAGTCATCGCGTGCGTCGGATTCCGGCTGTTCGTAAAAAACGGGATCCCGGATTATATCTTTTTCCGTACGTCGTTTGCCTTCTTTGGCGGCAGCAAATCCGCTGCAGCCGTGTTTGCCGGGAATCTGGCGATGCTGATCGCCTTTGCCGTTCCCGGCGCGTGCTGCGCGTCGCTCCTTCAGACACGCAGGCGCAGGGGCGGGGAGCGGCATTGACTCCTGCGGCCCGGTGTACTATAATGGTGTTGGATCAGGCAAATGGCCGCATCACTGCAGACCGGAATGGCGGGGCATTAGCGTCGGCCAATGACCGTTGGCAGCGGCAGCGAGTCGCTGCCGCCAGACAGGGACCCCAGAACAGTCGCTTCGCTCCGGAGAAGCTGACTCCGCTGTATTTCCGCCCACTTCATGGGCAAGTGAATACAGCTCCGCATCTTCTCGATGCAGATCGTATTGCCCCGCATTCTGAAGGGAGGGAAGTCCCCGACATGATCGTCTATCGGGAGCTTTCCTCCCTTGTCGCAGACCTGGGCTTCTCCGCCAAAACGCTGTACGGCGTCAGCAACCGCATTTGGGCGCATTATCATCGGATCCGTATCCCAAAGCGCGACGGCGGCGTCCGCGAGCTCTGCGTTCCGGACCGCCTGCTGAAAGCGATCCAAAGGCAGATCCATGAAAAGCTGCTGTGCCTGGAGGCCGTTTCTCCCTATGCGGCGGCTTACCGGCCCTGCGGCAGCACACGGGTCAACGCCGCGCCGCACACGGGCAAGCGCGTTGTTCTGAAGCTCGATATCGACCGTTTTTTCGATCACGCGCGCGATTCCCTGGTAAAGGAGTACGCCTTCCCGGCCTGGCGATACTCTGAGCGGAACCGCGTCCTGCTGACCCTTCTTTGCACCAACCGGGGCGTGCTCCCCCAGGGCGCGCCCACGTCTCCGGCGATCTCCAATCTCATCCTCTGCGCGTTCGATATGACCGTCGGCACATGGTGCGCCCAGCGCGGCATTGCCTATACGCGCTACTGCGACGATATGACCTTCTCCGGGGACTTTGCGCCCGGTGAGGTGATCGCCGCAGTCAGGGGCGAGCTCGGCAGGCTGGGCTTCCGTCTGAACGACAGCAAGACCGCGATCATCCGCGCCGGCCGGCGCCAGCTCGTCACAGGGCTTGTCGTCAACGAACGGGTGCATGTTCCCAGGTCCTATGTTCGGGAGCTGCGGCAGGAGCTGTATTACTGCAGGCGGTTCGGCCTGCGTTCCCATATCGAGCAAAGAGGGCTGGCCATACCGCCGGAAACTTATGCGGCGCAGCTGCTCGGAAGGATCGGTTACGTTCTGTCCGTCGAACCGGGGCAGCGCGCGTTGGCCGAGGGACGGCAGTGGCTGCTCGGCGAGATCGGGAAGGCGGAGACGTGAACGCCGGACGGGCCGCGGCTTCAGATCTTCTATATGTACAATGAGACAGTTAAAATATACGATACGCCGAACAGGACTCCCATCCGCATGGATGGGAGTCCTGTTTTTTCGTTGCATAGCTGCAGGATGCAGACTGCTTTCCATGTCAGACCGGTGCCCGGCCGGGACCGTTTCCGCCCGGCGTGCTGCGCATACAGAGCGCAGCGCCGGCGCTTTTCTCATTGCCGGGAAAGGAGAATGCAGATCGTCTCCGGGCGATCGGCCGGTCAAAGCGCGGATCAGGCCCGGTTGAATTTCTCCTTCGGCTGCCTGCAGCGCGGGCAGCGCCAGTCCTCCGGCAGATTTTCAAAAGCCACGCCGTCGTGCTCGGCAGGATCATAGACATATCCGCAGATGGAGCAGACATATTTGCCCGAGGCTTCCTGCCCGGTAAAATCGTAAGTCTCAAAGATCGTCTGCACCGGGTGATCCAGATCCATGACCCGTTTGGCTTCAAGATTCTCATAGCCCTGCGGCGTATGCGTGCCGCAGTATACCGTCGGGCGGCTGCGGATAAACGCACGCACGCGGTCCATGGTCTCCCGCGCAGAGGCAGGATCGTCATATACCACGGAGAGCTTGTTTTCGTAAAGAGCCTCATCCACATAGGTGATGTCGCCGTGCAGCATGTAAAACAGACCGTCGTTCTCTGCAATGACGATGCTGTTCCCGTTCGTATGGCCCTTGGCCCGGATATAATAGATGCCGTCCAGGATCTTCTGACTTTCCGGGAATTCATAGTATGGCCCGTCTGTAAAGCGAACGGGGACCAGGTTCCCGATGCCCTGCAGCTCAGCGGCGGACATCTCGTCCGCATTCACATAGATCTTCGCATTGGGGAAGGATCGGAGCTCGCCGGAGTGGTCGCTGTGCCTGTGGGTCAGCAGGATCTTCGTCACCTGCTCCGGCCTGTAGCCCAGGGCGGCAAAGGCTTCCATGTAGCTGCAGATATCCTTGCCGGTGAAAGCGAAGCTCGTTTCGTCCGGCTTTTCCTCCGGTGTTCCGGCGGGCAGGCCGGTGTCCACAAGGATCACCTCATCACCGGTGTCGATCAGATAGTTCTGCAGGCTGCCGCGATAGCGGATATTCGGATCGTAGTTCTTGGGTCCGTCCTCGCCGCCGAAGGCAAAGGGCTGGGTGTAGAATCCGTCCTTGCGGAATTTGACTGCTTTGATGATCATACCTGTTTTCTCCTTCCGTCCGGAGCCGATCGTTGGCCGGGGCGCGCGCGTCAACGAGCCCGGGGCTTTTTGTTCCATGCGCCGGAAAACAGTGTGATCGGCATATTGATTCAACCGGTTCCAGTATAAGTGATACGCACTTCGTTGTAAAGCAGTTTCTGCGCCGGAGCGATCCGCCGGATCGTGAGCTTCGTTGACTTTCCCGGGGCAGCGGGATATAATCCAATCAAACGCAGGACGCCTGCGGAGACCGGAAAGACACGTTTGAAGCGCATGCGCCCGGGCGCATGGACGGAGCAAAGAGGAGCTGTCATGATCAGACCCATTGTGAAAGACCCGATTTTTCTTGCGCAGAAGTCCGAACCGGCCACGGTGCTGGATCTGCCGACGGCGCAGGATCTGCGGGACACGCTGGCGGCCCACCGGGATGGCTGCGTGGGCATGGCTGCCAACATGATCGGCGTGGCCAGGAGGATCATCATTTTCGATGACAACGGAACCGACACCGTCATGCTCAACCCCGAGATCGTCAAATGCTCCGGGGCGTATGAGGCGGAGGAGGGCTGTCTGTCCCTGCCGGGCACACGAAAGGCAAGACGCTGGCGTTTGATCAAGGTACGGTATCAGAATGAGCGCTTTGAGCTCCGGCTCAGGACCTATACCGGCTTCACTGCGCAGATCATCCAGCACGAGATCGACCACTGCAGCGGCGTGCTGATCTGACACGCCCGGAACAGATGGAACCGGAGAACGGAGGCGCGGCGATGCGGGAGCCCGATCTGGATACGCAGATGTTTTTTGACGATCATCCGGCAGCACGTCCGCTGTTTGCGGCGCTGGAGGCGCAGATCTTTGCGCATTTTCCGGAAGCCCGAAAACGGGTGCAGAAAACGCAGATCACCTATTACCACCGCCATGTGTTCGCCTGTGTCTCCTTTGCGCGTGTGCGGCGAAAGGCAGAACTGCCGGAAACATGGCTTACGCTGACGCTCGGACTGCCGTATCCGCTGGGATCGGCGCGGGCGGCAGTGACAACAGAGGCCTGGCCCGGCCGCTGGACGACGCATATCGTCCTCGGCTCGGTGGCGGAGCTGGACGGGGAGCTGATGGCCTGGCTGAAGCAGGCGTACGATTTTTCAGAGCGGAAATAACGGAAAGGCGGCATGGAAATGCCTGCGCTACGGCAAAGGAACGTGGACGCCCGGCGATCAAAGGAGGAGCAGACGCATGAAACGAGCGGGAGACCGGGCGCCGGGCAGAGCCGGCAGCTGCCGGCGGATCGACCAGGAAACAGCCCGGCAGATGATGGCGCAGGACAACGGCCATGTGGTCGTGGACGTCCGCAGGCACGATGAATACGCGGGCGGCCACATTCCGGGCGCCGTCTGCATCCCGAATGAAACCATCGGCGCCGATCAGCCGGAGGAGCTGCCGGACCCGGACCAGGTCATTCTGATCTATTGCCGGAGCGGGAACCGCTCCAGACAGGCGTCGGAGAAGCTCGCCCGGATGGGCTATACAAATCTTTATGAGTTCGGCGGGATCATCGACTGGACGGGGCAGACCGTGACAGGCCAGATGATCGCACTGACCGTGGAGTCCAATCCGACGACCGGCTTCCGTTGGGAGGCCGCCCAGGATCCGGAGCGCTTTGATATTCTGGAAAGCTGCACGCCCAGGCCGCAGTCCGCGCCTGTGTGCGGCGCAGGCGGATGGCAGACGTTCCTGCTGACGCCGCGGCAGCCCGGCACGGTGCGCCTGACCTTTGCCTACTCCAGACCATGGGAGTCCGGCGATGCGGACCTGCAGTTTGCCTGCACGCTTGAGATTTCGGAAGATCTGACGATCACGGTGACGGAGGACGGTCGCGGCGCAGCAGAAGCGCACGGATACCATCCGGTCTGGA
The DNA here is from genome assembly GCA_902803075.1 of Oscillospiraceae bacterium. GTDB lineage: Bacteria > Bacillota > Clostridia > Oscillospirales > Oscillospiraceae > CAG-170. Next base: position 6,419 of record CADCOJ010000062.1, read on the forward strand.
AGCGCTATGGGGCCGGCTGACGCGTCTGCGGCAGGCTTCATATTCCGCTCCGTACGGCTCGCGCAGCCGGACCTCCTTCGTGCGCTTCATGAGGACGGTCAGAAAGATCCGGAGGTATCGATCTGCAAAAAAACCGGGGCCGCTGCAGTCTGCAGCGGCCCCGGGCGCACAGGAAGGATCAGTAGTTTTCAGCGTGGATCTCAAAGTAGCTCTGCGGATGCGCGCAGGTCGGGCAGATCTCGGGAGCCTTCTCACCGACCACGATATGACCGCAGTTGCGGCATTCCCAGACCTTGACCTCGGACTTGGCAAAGACAGCCTGCGCCTCAACGTTTTTCAGCAGTGCGCGGTAGCGCTCCTCATGGTGGCGCTCGATCTCTCCGACAAGGCGGAATTTCTCGGCCAGCTCAGCAAAACCCTCCTCCTCGGCGGTCTTTGCAAAGCTCGCATACATGTCCGTCCACTCGAAGTTCTCGCCGTCTGCGGCAGCAGCGAGGTTTTCAGCGGTGGAGCCGATGCCGTCGAGCTCCTTGAACCACATCTTGGCGTGTTCCTTTTCATTTTCAGCCGTCTTCAGGAAAAGCGCGGCGATCTGCTCGTAGCCCTCTTTCTTGGCCTTGCTTGCAAAGTAGGTGTACTTGTTGCGCGCCTGTGACTCGCCCGCAAAGGCGTCCCGCAGGTTCTGTTCGGTTTTCGTGCCGGCGTATTTGTTTGCCATGTTCGGTTCCTCACTTTCTGTAATGCCTTCAAAGCCGGATTCTTCCACGCCGCAGGGATTCTTATTCCAAACGGCCAAAAATAGGAATCATTCCTGTTATCAATCATACAGCATCAGGAACCGGCTGTCAAGAGGGAAGCGCGCAGAAAAAAAGACAGAAAAAAAGAAAAAATGATGGGTGCATTTCTTTACAGATGCGTCCGCCAGCGGCTATAATACCGGTAGCCGGACGTCCGGCAGAACTGACCGGGAAGACCCGGATGGAGGAATGCAGAATGAGTCAAACACCGCGCGCGGTCCCGCTCGTGACCGTGGATCCTTTTTTCAGCATTTGGTCTGCCTCTGACCAGCTCCATGATGACGTCACCCGCCACTGGACGGGCCGCAGGAATCCCATGGGCGCCGGCCTGTTCATCGACGGCGCATACCGTAAACTCATGGGCGAGATCTCGCCCTGGAGCGACAGGCGCTCGCGCGGATTTGAGCCGGCCGTCGCACAGACGGGGCTGCGCATCACGCCGACGGCCACGGAATATTCCTTCGCGGATGAAACCGTTTCCGTGACGCTGCGCTTTCTTTCGCCGCTCCTTCTGGACCGGCTGGATATTCTCAGCCGCCCGGTATCGTACATGGAATATGACATCCGCGTGGTGGACGGACGTGAGCATGACATCGTGTTCCAGTTTGACCTTTCCGGCGAATGCGCGGCAAACGACCCGGACGCGAGCGTGATCTATGAGCGCCTTCCCGGCTCCGTGCGCATCGGCAACGCTGTGCAGAACGTTCTCGGCTACAGCGGCGACAGCGTCACCATCGACTGGGGATATCTTCACCTGGCCGAGCCGGACGCGCTGTGCATCACCGGCCAGCGGCGCTTCACGGCTGAGCCGGAGACGCTTGCGCTGCAGCCCGGCGTCCCGCTGAAGCTCTGCCGGGAGTATCCGTATCTCATCGTGCGGAAAAAAGCGCTGCACGGCGTCATCACCCTGGGCTATGACGACGTCAGCCCCATCCGCTATCTCGGGAACACACTGGAGGATTATTATAAACAGTTCGACGGCAGCTTTGAGGCCATGCTCGCCCGCGCCGTACAGGAGTATCCGGCTGTCCGCGCGCTGTGCGAGGCGTTCGACGCATCGCTTCTTGCAGAGGCATCCCGGCACGGCGCGCGTTTTGCCGAACTGGCCGCGCTGGCCTATCGCCAGGCGATCGCCGCGCACAAGCTCGTCTCTGACCGGGAGGGGAACATCCTCTTCCTCTCCAAGGAGTGCCATTCCAACGGCTGCATCGGCACGCTGGATGTGACGTATCCGTCGATCCCGCTGTTCCTGCGTTATAATCCGGAGCTGGTCAAGGGCATGCTCCGGCCGATCCTTGCTTACGCGCAGACCGACATGTGGCCGTATCCCTTCGCACCGCATGACGTGGGACAGTATCCGCTGGCTGACGGCCAGGTCTACGGCATGGGCAGCTTCTATACGCCCGAGGAAAAGCTCGCACGGCAGATGCCCGTGGAGGAATGCGGCAACATGCTGCTGTGCGTCGCGGCGGTGGCAAAGGCCGAGGGTTCGGATGCGTTTGCCCGGCAGAACGAGGCGCTCCTGCGCCGATGGGCGGACTATCTGGTGGAATTCGGCTACGACCCGGGCAACCAGCTCTGCACCGACGACTTCGCCGGCCACCTGGCCCACAACTGCAACCTCAGCCTCAAGGCGATCCTTGGTATCGCGGCGTTCGGCCGGATCTTCGGCGAGGAGCGCTATCTGCAGACTGCGCGGGCGTATGCCGCCCGCTGGGAACGGGAGGCCGCCGGAGAGGAAGCGACGCGCCTGTCGTTTGACCGCCCGGATTCCTGGAGCCTCAAATACAACATCGTCTGGGACAAGCTCCTGGGCTTCCACCTGTTCAGCGAGGACGTGTTCCGCCGGGAGGTCGCGTACTACAGGAAAAAGATGAACCGCTTCGGCGTGCCGCTGGACTGCCGCAGCGACTACACCAAGCTCGACTGGCTCGTCTGGACGACCGTCATGACCGACGACCGGACATATTTTGACGCGGTCATGGAGTGCATCGACCGCTTCATCCATGAAAGCCCCAGCCGCGTTCCGCTCTGCGACTGGTACTATACAACGAACGGGTGGATGGCCGCATTCCAGAACCGCACGGTGGTCGGCGGCGTCTTTATCCCGCTTCTGGAGGAATGGGCGCATGACGGACTATGAGCTGCTCTGCGCCCAGGCGCGGTCGCTGACGGAGCATGTGCCGTACCGGATCGCCAACCTGGCCAATGTTTCGGCGCTGCTCTGGCAGACGCTGGAGGGGATCAACTGGGCGGGGTTCTATCTGATGGAGGATGGAAAGCTCGTGCTCGGTCCGTTCCAGGGCAAGCCCGCCTGCATCGAGATCCCGCTGGGGCGCGGCGTCTGCGGCACGGCCGCACAGACCGGGCAGACGCAGCGCGTGGAGGATGTGCATCAGTTTCCGGGGCACATCGCATGCGACTGTGCCTCCAACGCCGAGATCGTTGTGCCCATCACACTGGGCGGCGCGCTCTACGGTGTGCTGGACATCGATTCGCCGCAGCGCGGACGCTTTACCGCCGGAGATCAGGCCGGGCTTGAGGCGCTCGTGCGTGTGTTGGAAGAGACGCTTTAGACTGCAAGGAGGAATGGAACATGTCAAAATCCGCATTTTATGATGTGGAACGGGTGCGTGAAGCCATCCGCTGCCCGGTCCCGTCGATCACACCGCAGTTTTTCCGTGACGGACGCATCGACTATGATTCGTCGGCTGCCGTCATTGAAACCTGCATCGCCGGCGGCGCGAAATCGCTGCTCGTCACATTCGGGGACAGCCTTCTGTCCATTCTGACCGATCAGGAGACCGTGGAGTTCAACCGCTTCACCGCCGATGTGAGCAACGGCCGCGCGATGGTCATCGCCTGCAGCAAAATGTGGCCCATGGGGCAGATGCTCAGCTTTGCGGAGACCTGCCGCGACCAGGGCTGCGACCTTGTGATCCCGTTTTTCCCGGACTGGGCGGGCTCGCTCGATCCGCAGCAGATGGCGGAATGCTTCCGCCGGGTAGGCGCAATCATGCCCGTGATGCTGCTGACGAGCCTCGGCCTCGGGAACCGCGGCATCCCGGTCTCTGTGTTTGACGCGCTGAAGCCGGAGGACGGCGTCGTCGCAATCAAGGACGATGTTGCGCCGCCCTACGGACGGATGCTGATCGGCCATACGCGGGAGAAGTTTGCCTTTCTGCAGGGCGGTCGGGCGTTCAACTTCCTGGAGATCGCCTCCTTCGGCGCGGAAGGTTACCTCTCTGTTTACGCGCGGGTCTTCCCGCAGGTGTCGAACCGCTTCTGGCAGGCGTACTGCGCGGGGGATATGAAGCAGGCCGTGCAGCTGGTGGAGACGTATGACGTGCCGTTTTTTGAGCTTTGCGCAGCGAAGGGAATGCACTTCTCCGCGGCGATCCAGGGTATGTATGAGATTGCCGGCATCGGCGCGCGCTGGCGCCGGCCGCCGTATTCGAGCCTCACGGACACGCAGATGGACGCGCTGCGGGAATTCCTCCTTGCGCGCGGACTGACGGCCCCGGAGGCAGCGCACTGAACGGTCAAGGAAACGGTCAAGGAACAGAAGCAGGAGCCGCCTATCCGGGCGGCTCCTGCCGTTTTGCTTTTTATCTCTCCCGCAGCCAGGCCAGAAGCCTGTCCGGAAAGTTGACGGTCTGGCCGTCCGTGCCGCACTGCACCGCGCGGCGCATGAGCGTCTCATCCGCAATGCCCCATGCGCGCACGCTGAAGCCGGCCGCATTCCACTGCCGCACACGCTCGGCGTGCAGCGTCCGCGCCTCCGGGCAGAGCTGCCCGATGCCCGTCTGCCGCGCAAGCACCAGATCGTCGTCGGAAAAGTCCTCCGCCAGCCAGCCGAGACGCCAGTCCGGCGCAAGCGCATGCGTGCACGCAAGAGCGGGGAGGCTGAAGGATGTGATCCATGTGCGCTCCTTCATGCCGTATCGGTCCAGAAGCGTCAGCGTCTGCGCTTCCGTGCCGGGCTGCTTGAGCTCAACGGCAAAGGTCAGCGGCCGCCAGGAAAAATGCTCCAGAAATTCCTCAAGCGTGCAGATGACGTCGGTACGCTCCGGGAATTCCGGGCAAACCACGCGCAGCGCGCGCAGCTCCTGCAGCGTATAGTCCGCAATGCTGCCGTGCGCCCCCGTTACGCGCTCCAGCGTGTCGTCGTGGAACAGAACGAGCACACCGTCCTTCGTGCGCTGGACGTCAGTCTCGATCCCGTTTGCGCCCATTTCCAGGCCCATATAGAATGAGCGGAGCGTGTTTTCCGGCGCATAGCTGCTTGCGCCGCGGTGTGCATATACCGTATAGGACATCAGATCTCCTCCTTGTTGATTCCTGCGCAAGCGTCGCCCGGATCCGGGTTTTTCCAGACGCCGCTTTGCAGATAGCCGTTTGCCCGCGCGTGCGCGCCTGCAACGATCGTCTGGTCGAAGCCCATCAGCTTCAGAAGGTCGATGGCGTTGCGGGAGGCGGCAGGCCCCGGGCGCAGCTTGTAATCGAACAGCATTTCGTTTTCACCCAGCTGTTCCTCAAAGTGGAACAGCGCGTACTGCCGCTGCAGAAGTCCGCAGAGCTCAATGTCGTGCGTGGCGGCCAGACACAGCGCGCCTCGCTGCGCGAGCTGCTGCAGGATCTCACTGGAGGCGGCGATGCGCTCGACGGTGTTCGTGCCGCGCAGCACCTCGTCCACCGCGCAAAGCAGCGGGAGCGTGCCGCGGGTCTGCTCCATAATGCGCCGGAGCGAGCGTACCTCTACAATGTAATAGCTCTCGCCGGCAAGCAGGTCGTCCTTCAGCGCCATGGATGTGAACAGACGCACGGCGCTTGCGCGGTATGACTGCGCGGTGCAGGTGCAAAGCGTCTGCGCCAGCAGCGCGCAGAGCGCCGCTGTCTTGAGATATGTGGACTTGCCGGAGGCATTCGAGCCGGTGATGAGGATGGGCCGGGCCGTGCACAGGTCGTTTGGAACGGCCTGCGGCAGCAGCGGATGCACCATGCCGCGTGCATCGATGAACGCATGGCCGGGGGAAAAATCCAGCTCCGGCTCGCAGAAGGTCGGCAGGCTTTCACGGAAGGAGGCAGCGGCGATGGCCGCGTCGAGCTGTCCGAGCGCCTCATGCACGCGGAAGACCTCCGTGTGGCAGCGGCCAAACTTGTTTTTCAGAAACTCGTATGCGATGAGATCGAGCAGAAAGACGGACGAAAGCAAATCGCCCACGCTGTCGTCGTGCACGGCGGACAGGCCGCCGGTCCGCAGCACGGAGCGCAGGCGGTCAAGACTGTCATAGGCATCGCGCAGGTGCGCGTCCAGGCGGCTGTCACGGAGCCTGCGCATGCGGTTGAGCGCAAAGACCATGGAGACGGTATAGTTGACCGTGTCAAAATCCCGCTGGCATCTGCGCCGCCGGATCTCATGGACGAGCATGTTGCACACGATGGCAAATACGGGAGCCAGCAGCCCCTTCGCCCCAAGCACGGCTGCCAGCACAGCGGACGCAGGCACCAGCAGCGCAAGCAGCAGGTAGACGATCAGCCAGAACGGCCCGCGCTGCGCCGGATGGAACGCCTGGCACAGGTCCGCACGGCGCGACCGGCCGAGCCGTGAAAGGATCATCTGCAGCTTCAGCCGCAGCGCGCCCTGCTCCTGCATGGACGTGATGAGCGCGCGGCGCGCGTCATAGTCCGCACGGTCTACCGCGGGGGTGCGGAGCAGGTAATAGAGGTACTGCTCCCCGGATGTGGACAGGCAGCAGTTGACACGCCGGTAAAGGCGGTCCAGCTCCAGGTCGCTCCAGGTGATCTCGTCCAGGTGAAAGACTTCCGTCTCCTGTGCGGTGCGGAAGTCGCTGTAGGCGCGGATCTGCTCCATATCTCCCGGGAAATAATGACGGGACGGCGCGCGGCCGAAGCCGGCGGCGAGCATGCGCCTTCGTTTGCGGTTGGTCATGTCAGTCCTCCGTGACGGGGCGGGCAACGGATCTTCTTTCAGAAATGATACCCGATGCGGGCGGAAATTGCAAGGGCTGGAGCAGCGGGGAAAGATTTACACATTGTTTACAGGATGTTCGCCGCGGCGTGGTTGCCCTCCGGCGATTATTTTTCTATAATGGCAGTATATCATTCGAGGTGCAGCCGGAGGGAGATCGCCATGGCGGGCTTTGTCACGTTTGAAGATGTTTCCAAGATCTATAAAACAGGGGATGTCTCGATCCGCGCGGCGGATCACGTCAGCTTCACCATCGAGCGCGGTGAGTTCTGTGTCATCGTCGGTCCCTCCGGAGCCGGAAAAACGACGGTTCTGAATATGCTCGGCGGCATGGATGCCTGCACGGAAGGGACCATCCTGGTCGACGGTACGCAGGTGAGCGGGTTCAATGCCCAGCAGCTCACGGCCTATCGCCGCCGTGACATCGGCTTCGTATTTCAGTTTTACAATCTTGTGGGCAACCTGACGGCGCTTGAGAATGTGGAGCTGGCTGCGCAGATCTGCGAGGATCCGCTCGACGCGGCCACGGTTCTGAAGGAAGTCGGCCTTTCCGCGCGCGCGGACAACTTCCCGGGGCAGCTCTCCGGCGGCGAGCAGCAGCGCGTGGCCATTGCCCGCGCGCTGGCAAAAAACCCGAAGCTTCTTCTGTGCGACGAGCCGACTGGCGCTCTGGACTATGTTACCGGCAAGCAGATCCTCAAGCTGCTGCAGGACACCTGCCGGGAAAAGGGCGTGACTGTGGTCGTCATCACGCACAACAGCGCCATTACCCCGATGGCGGACCGCGTGATCCGCATCAAAAACGGAACGGTCAGCTCCATGACCCAAAATCCGGAGCCCGTGCCGGTGGAGACCATTGAGTGGTAGCCGGCGCAACATAACGGAAGGGAGGTGAACGCCATGGCCCGTTCAGCGCTGGGCAAGGATTTCCTGCGGGAGATCCGGCGCACGCGCAGCAGATTCTGTTCCATATTGCTTCTCGTGGCGCTTTCCGTGGCGTTCCTCTCTGGTCTGCGGGCTACCGCGCCCGATATGAAGCATACGGGCGACGACTATCTTGACGGGCTGCACCTGGCGGACGTGCAGGTGCTCTCTGTGCTGGGCCTGACGGACGGCGACCTGGAGGCGCTTCTGGCGCGGGAGGAGTTTTCGGACGGGGAGGGCGTCTATGTGCTCGATGCGTTCGCATCCTCGCAGACTGCGGAGGCTGTGACCAAGATCCATTCGCTCAGCGCGCGCGGCATCAGCGACGTGCAGCTGCGCGCCGGGCGTATGCCGCAGGCCGATGACGAGTGTGTCGTTGAAGACGCGCTGCTGGAGATCCTGAATATCTCCCTTGGCGATACGCTTACGCTCAGGCCGGGCGGACAGCTGACGGACGCGCTGCGCCATACGGCCTTCACGGTCGTCGGGACCGTGCGCTCGCCGGTCTACATCAGCATCGAGCGCGGCTCGTCCACGCTCGGCTCCGGGACCGTGCGCGCGTATATCTATCTCCCGCAGGCGTCGTTTGACCTGGATTTTTATACGGCGATCTACCTCCGTGTTCAGGGCGCGGAGGAGCTGACCGCCTTCACGGAAACATACGACAGCAGGATCGAAGATGTGATCTCCGCGCTTGGACCTTTTGCACAGACGCGTGCGCAGCTGCGCTATGACGCGATCGTGGACGATGCGCGCCGGAAGGTCTCCGACGCGCAGCATGAACTGGACGATGCCCGGGCAGAGGCTGCGCGCAGGCTTTCTGACGCGGAGCAGGAGCTGGCGGAGGCCCGCGCGGAGCTGGATGACGGCTGGGCGGATTATCATGCCGGCGCGCGGACGCTGGAGGAGGAAACGCTCCGCGCCGAGCGGCGGTTGGAGGACGGCGCGGCCGATCTGCAGCAGGCGCTGCGGCAGCTGGAGGAGGGCCAGGCGGAATATGACCGCGGCCTTGCGCAGTATGAGGATGGCCTGGCCGAGCTTGC
>CADCOJ010000063.1 GCA_902803075.1 Oscillospiraceae bacterium
CCAGATACCGTCTGGAGCCCTCCGCATAGAGTACGCCCAGCGCCAGCGAGGATTTCCCTGAGCCGGACACGCCCGCAATGGCCGTGATCCCGTGAAGCGGCACGTCCACATCGATGTTCTTCAGATTGTGCACTCTGGCGCCTCTGACTTCTATTTTCTTCGGCTGATCCTTGTCTTTCGGGATTGGATTCATATCTGTCACCGCCTTAAGAATGGCTGCTTTTAAGGTACCTTTTTTCAAGAAAAAATCAAGTTACCGAGGTGAAGCTTTATGGAAATTTAAAAAAATGATCTCATCGAACACATCTGAAAAGAAGCTCGAGACGGATCCTTTTGCAGGAGAAAAGCCCCGGTTTTATCGGGGCTTCGCGTTCCGGGGCCGGTTCTCCGGGGAAGTGTCAATACAGGCCTGCGCCGGTCAGCTCCGCCAGGGTGACTTCTCCCCAGCTGTAGTTGGTCAGATAACTGCCCTTGAACAGCTGCGCATACTCCTCCCGGCCGGTCAGGTAGTCGTAGAGATCACAGGAGATCTTGTCGGTCGCCAGCCTGCGCTGACCGTTTACGGACACCATGATATCCGGCACGCCGTATTCCTCCAGCGTGTTCTTCAGCCGCAGCGCCACCTTGCGGTATCGGGCCAGCGTTACGGGATTGGATGATTCATCCTCCCACAGGAAGCCGATGGCTTCTTCGGAGGAAACAAAACCGCCGCGGCGGTCCACCAGCAGCGCCAGCAGCTCCTTGGACTTTTCGTTGCGGAAGGCGATGGGCTTGTCGTCCACAAAGACGTCAAAATAGCCGAAGGTCCGGATACGCACATGCGGCGTTTCCTGCGGCGGAGCGTCGATCCGGGAGATGTTGTAAAGCATGACGTACCGGGTCCCGGAGCTGTCCGGCTCCCTGGGGGAACAGATCGCCAGGATGCGCCGCTGCTGCCGTGCAAAACGGTCATAATAGGTGAATTCCGCCTCGCCGCTTTCCAGCAGCTTTGCAATCGCTTCGTAATCCGCCTTGCTGCGGGAGACAAAGGTGCGGACCGGCGTGCGTGTTTCCGCAAGAGCAAGCCACTCGTCCTTGGAAATGCCAAAGAAATCATAGGCGTTCTCGCTGGCATACAGGGGCGTCACCAGATCCCCCGTCACCTCAAAGGCGGCGATCCCGTCTGCAAAGTGCATAACCAGCCGCCGCATACCCTCGCTGACATCCCGCGGGGAGAGATCTCCCGCCCGGAGACTGTCCGCCGCGCCCGTGTCCGGCACCCTTCTGCTGCAGAACAGGGAAATGCCTGCATCCGCCTGCACAAGCAGCCCGGTACAGGTCTGCATTTGCCCTTCAGGAGAAAGCACCCGGTACCGAATGGTCGGGGGAGAGCTGCTTTTTGCAATGCTTTTCTGGAAAAAATCGGAGAAAAAGCGACGGACCTCCTCCTGATCCTCCCGGAAAATGGATGCGGAGATCCACTGCTGCGTGGCCTGTTCCATCTGCATCGGGATGTCCTGGACCCAGCGGGACCCGGCCATATCCTGCCCGTGCACGCATTTTACCGTGCGGTGGGGCAGGTCGTATTCCAGGATGTTGTCATATACCTCCGTCAGCGCCTTAAGGTAACGGTTGACCTCCCGTTCCTGCTTCAGGTGCTGCCGCTCAGTGATGTCCATGCAGGCGCTCTGGAACTCCTCGTGCCCTTGCTCATCGACGCTTTTCGTGACCCATCCGAACAGATGGGCCCGGCTGCCGTCGCAGCGAAGCACGGTCATCTCGCCGGCAATGGGGCCGCCCCGCCGGTATACCAGCCGCAGATACATGGCAAAGCGGCGGCGGTCCTCCATAGGGATCATCATGAAGATGTTCTGCTTGTACATCTCCAGCGCGTCAAAGCCGGCGTCCTTTTTTTCCGGGAACCGCAGCATCCGCAGCATCTGATCGTTGATATAAGTGATGCGCGGCGTCTTGCCGCAGGTGTATTTGAGAAAACCGCAGGGGATGGTGTCGCTCAAAAACCGGAGGTTTTCCGTCTCGGATTGCAGCTGTGTTACGTCAGCGAGCACGGAATACCCCATCGGCACATGGTCCTCCCCGCAACTCACGGTGAGCGTATCCTTGACATGGAGGACCTCGCCGGATCTCTTCACCAGCCGGTAGCAGGCGGACACAGACGCCGTCCCTTCCGCCAGCCGGCGCAGAAAACTGTCATACGCCTCCCGGTCGGCGGGATGGACAAAACCGGCATACCGGTCCTCCGCGCCCAGCAGCTCCTGCTGCGTGCAGCCCAGCAGCTCACAGAGGTTCTCGCTGGCATAAACGATCCTGGCCGGCGCGGAAAGGCAGTATATATGAAAACCGCTGATCTGCCGGCTCAGGATATTTTCCTGGTTCTGAATAAAATCTTTCATAGCATTACAAGAAGATCAAAGCATGGAAACGGCGGGTGATCTGTATTATAGTTATAGATTATAGCGAATTTCATCTTCTGCGTCAAATGAGGACCGCCGCATGGATCAGAAACAGTCCATGCGGCGCTGTACTCAGGTCATGCTTCTCAGCTCCACCTTGCGGATCTTGCCGCTGATGGTTTTGGGCATCTCCTGCACGAATTCCACCAGGCGGATCCACTTGTATTCCGCCAGCTTTTTGTTGCATGCATCCCGGATCTCCCGCTCCAGCTCCAGGGAAGGCTGAAAGCCGCTTCCCAAAACAACGAACGCCTTGATGGCCTGCCCGCGAAGCGGGTCCTGTACGCCCACCACGCTGCACTCCACCACTGCCGGGTGTTCCATCAGCACGTTTTCCACCTCATACGGCCCGACCCGGAATCCGCCGGTTTTGATGATGTCGTCGAAGCGCCCGTAAAACCAGAGATAACCGTCCTTATCCTGCCAGGCGGCGTCTCCCGTGTGATATACGCCGCCGCGCCATACGCGGCGATACTGCGCCTCATCGTCCAGATAGGCGCAGAAAATGCCCACCTGCCGCCCGTTTTCCGGCGGGACGACCACCACCTCGCCGATCTCTCCCGGAGCGACCGGCTCTCCGCGCTTGTTCCGCAGCTCCAGCCGGCAGAATGGAGAAGGCGTGCCCATGGAGCCCTCGCGGGCCTCGCCGGCATCAAAATTGGCCGCCAAAAGCGTGGTTTCCGTCTGGCCGTAGCCCTCGCACAGCGGCAGGCCGGTCCTCTCGTAAAACCTTCGGAACACCTCCGGCGCGAGCATCTCCCCGGCGGTGGAGGCATGCCGCAGGCTGGGCATATCCGGGATCCCCTTGCGCACCAGATAGCGGTAGACCGTCGGCGGGGCGCAGAAGGAGGTCACGCCGAACCGGTTGATGACGCCGCACAGCTGCTTGGGGTCAAAATTGTCAAAGTCAAAAACCATCACCGCGCTTCCCACCAGCCACTGCCCATAGAGCTTGCCCCAGGAAGCCTTGGCCCAGCCGGTCTCGGCCACGGTAAAATGGAGGCCGTCCTCCTGTGCATGCTGCCAGTATTTTGCGGTGACGATATGGGCCAGCGGATACGAGAAATCATGGATCACGCCCTTGGGCTCCCCCGTTGTTCCGGAGGTGAAATACAAGAGCATGGGATCCGTGACCGCCGTGGAGACGCGCTCCAGTGCTTCCGGCGCCGCCCCGGCCTCTGCCGTCAGGTTGCGGAAGCCCGGCACGTTTTTCTGGATGCACCACAGGATGCAGTCCCTTCCGGCCTCCCTTACCGCAGCAAGGAGCCTGTCCGGCACATGGTCGTGGGGCGTGCAGACAACAGCGTCCACCCCGGCCTTGCAGATGCGGTACACATAGTCCCGCTC
>CADCOJ010000064.1 GCA_902803075.1 Oscillospiraceae bacterium
CGAGGCGGCGTTCCGCTGCGCCAACGATGAAACGCATACGCAGAGCCTTGCGGCCGAGGTGAGCGTGCAGACGACGGAGCCGACCTGTGAGGAGGACGGTCAGAACGTCTATACGGCAGTCTATGACGAATGGACGGATACGAAGACCGTCACGCTGGAAGCCACCGGCCATGACTGGGGCGAGCCGGCCTGGACATGGGCAGACGACAACAGCACCGCATCGGCGCAGTTTACCTGCGCAGTGTGCGGAGGCACGCTGGATCTGGACGGCACGGTCACCGTTGAGGACGACGGGACCCAGAGCCGCTTCGAGGAGATCTCCGCCTACCGCGGCGAGACTTACACCGCGCCGCAGAAAGGCGAAAGCGTTTATACCGCTGAGGTCGAGCTGGACGGACAGACTTTTACCGACGCGCGGACAGTCGGCTATGTGTTTGCCGGATGGTACGCAGATGCGGACTTCACCAAGCCTGTTGCCAAAACGGTTACCGAGGGCCCGGCTTATGCAAAGTTTGTGGATGCGCGCGTGCTGTCGGCCAAATGGCAGCTCAGTGCAAAAACAACCGCTGCATCCGACAGCACGAAGATCCGCCTGTTGACCACAGTCGATACGCTGCTCTATGTGAAAGTGGGCTTCCGTGTTGAGCTGGACGGCGTTGAAAAGACCATTGAATCGAAGGAGGTCTATCGCCAGGTCACGGGCTTCCAGTCCGGTGTCACCTCCTATTATCTGCCCACGGTCTTTTCCCGCGAATCACAGTATTTCATGACGGCTGTGATCTCCGGCGTCCGGAACGCGCAGTTTGACCGTCTGTTCACCGTCACACCCTACTGGGTCACGCTGGACGGGACAACGGTCATCGGCCTGCCCAAGATGTTCCGTGTCTGCGACGACTGGTCCTGAACAGCTTCCCGCTTTGGTGCAACGGCATGATCAATCCCCGCCGCATCAGGCTGGGGCTCGTAATACAGTTTTATAGTTTTCAGGAAATGGCATGATCTTTTGGTCATGCCATTTCCTGTTCCACGGGTTCACTCAGCGGAATGGATCCGATCAGACAGGTCCCGGTGATGTCATTGATCGCAATGTGGCGGACGTCGCGTTTTGCAAAAGTGATGTTGATGAACATCCCTGTTATCGTGGGGGTTCGTCCCAGGCGGGAAGATCCTTTGTCAGCAACGATTCTTCACCACGATGTGACCGGCTTCGTCAGTGTTCGGCTGTTCTTCACGTCTATGCGCCTGTTGGGATGCTTCCCCAAGCTCCGAGATCACATGATCGTTTGGCTGCGCATGCGCCATATGGAAACATGAACGGGAAGTGTTGGATTACCGGCGCCCGGTAACGTTGTTGCGGGCAGATGTTTCCGCACCATTTTCATGGGCCGGACAAAGCGAACCTGTGCTTCGGCGTTGTCTCTGTCAGCGATGCACGGGGAAACTTCGCTTCTTTCATTCTGGAGCCCGGTACTGAGATACAAGCTATCTATGACGGACAAAGCCTTGATACCCTGAAATGGGATGATTCTGAGCTTCGCGGCGTGCTTGGGGAACTTGAGTTGGAGCATATAGCAGGGCTGCGTAATCCTGTGCTGGACGGAGAAAAAATAATCTTTGTGTTGTCAGCAGGGAAATTTGTTTCTCTGACGGATCAAGTGCTGCTTGTCCATAGCAATCACAAGTATAACAGCACAGTCGACTGCTATTTGATAAAACAACCCGTGGACTGGGATGCACTGCGTGCATGCTTCAAATAGTGGGTATGAATCAGGAATCATGCTCATCCCAAGAGAATACCGGGCTGCCTGAAAACAGCCCGGTATTTTTTGCCAGCCGACCTTGCCGGATAGATACTCAAATCATTTTGGTTCATAGCTTTCTATTGAGCATCTGACGTTGCAGCGGGGATTATTGCAGGGCGCTATGCCTGCGTCAGACTGCGGATGTGCTCCAGCGCGTCTCGAATGAGCGCCGCCGGGGGCTGCGTGACGCCTGCAACATAGGTGTCGCAGAGATTCATGGGGATCAGCACCCGCCGCGCGGGGCTGGACGCCACGGCGTTGGCCATGGCAGGGGAGATCTCACCCAGGAGCGAATCCGCCACCGCGATCCCGAGCGGCCCGACGATCAGCTCCGCGTGCCTGCACGCGGCAATGACCGCATTTTCCCCTGTGGCCGCGCGGACGGCGCCGCCCTTTATCATCGACTCCGTTGCACGGCTGTTGGTCCCGACAGCTGTGAGTTCGGCCTCCGGGAAGGCGCTGAGCAGCTCCGCAACAAGCCTCTGGCCGAGACGTCCGCCTTGGCCGTCGATCACAAGAATCTTCATTTCCCGCGTCTCCTTCTGTTTTTTGACCATTATAGCGCAGATCCCGCGTCCGGGGAAGACCTCTTCGCAGGTTTTCCGGGAAACGGGGCGGAAGCGCCGCCTTCCTTGACTTTGACAGCCGGATATGATAAAACAACAATATCAGCAACTGCCTCAGGAGGTGAGCGTATGGCAAGAGACATCCGCATCAGCATCAGCCGGCTGCCCTGGCTGGTTTTGCTGCTGCTTGTCATTTTCTTCGACGGGATCGTCGGCGGACTGTACCGTGTGGGCGGCAGGAAAGATCTGACGCGGCTCATCGGATGGATCATGGTGATCTCCTTTGTGCTGTCAGTCGTTTCGTTCATCAGCCTGCCGCATCTGCTTGCGACCATCGCACGTGTGGTCACTGGCGTTTGCCTCGTGGCGGACATCGTGACGGTCCTGTTTTATAAGAAGATCCTGCTTTTCGCAGAATGAACCATGTCTGAAAAGGGCGATATGCAAACCGCGACCCGGCTGCACATCGCTCTTTTTCTCAGATTTTTTCTCCCGGCGGGAACTTTTTCCAGCGCCTGTTCGTCTCAATACAGTTATATCAAACACATTGAAGGAGAACCGAAGCCATGCCAACCATCAAGCTCGTGACCATCATCCTTTTCGCTCTGACTTATATCCTCATGATCGCAATCCCGAAGCGCCGGCCCTGGATCGCATTGACCACTGCAGTCATTTTCGTGGTGATCGGCGCCATGCCGCTCGGCCGGATCGTTGCCGCCATCAACTGGAATGTGCTTCTGATGCTGGCCGGCACCATGGGCACGGTAGCGCTGTTCATTGAGTCGAAGATGCCGGAGCGCATGTCCGACCTGCTGCTAAAAAAGACGCCGAACGTCATGTGGGTCGCAGTGGCGCTGTCCGTATTCGCGGGCGTCGTCTCCGCGTTTGTGGACAACGTGGCGACGGTTCTGATGATCGCCCCGGTCGCTCTGGCCATTGCCAGGCGCCTCAAGCTTTCGCCGGTCGCGCTGCTGATCTGCATTGCAGTCTCCTCCAACCTGCAGGGCGCGGCCACGCTGGTGGGCGACACCACATCCATCATGCTGGGCGGCTACGCGAAGATGGACTTCCTGGACTTCATCTTCATGCACGGCAAGTTCAGCATTTTCTGGGCAGTGGAGCTCGGCGCGTTGGCAACGGTGCCTGTCATTATGTTCATCTTCCGCAAGCAGAAGGACCGCGTCGAAGTCGGGGAACCCACAAAGGTCGAAGATCTGTTCCCGACATATCTGCTGGTTTTGACGGTCCTTCTGCTCATTGCAGCTTCGTTTATCCCGAACCGCCCCGAGCTCACCAACGGCATGATCTGCATGGGCCTGTTCCTCATTGGGCTTGTGCGGGCCGTCATCAAAAACCACAGCTTTGACACCGTCAAGTACGCGCTGGGCGAGATCGACTATGAGACGCTTCTGCTCCTGACTGCGCTGTTCGTCGTCATCGCAACGCTCACCGAAACGGGCGTCATCAGCGACATTGCCGCGCTCATCGTGAAGCTCGGCGGCAGCAACGTGTTCCTCATGTATACGCTCATCGTCTGGGCGTCGGTGCTGTTCTCCGCGTTCATTGACAATATTCCGTATGTTGCCACAATGCTGCCCGTGGTGGAAGGGATCGCAGCCATGATGGGACTGCAGAGCCCGTATGTGCTTTTCTTCGGCCTGCTGGTCGGCGCAACGCTGGGCGGAAACCTGACGCCCATTGGCGCGTCTGCGAATATTGCGGCCATCGGCATCCTCCGCAAGGAAGGCTATGAGGTCAAGACCTCCGACTTCCTGCGCATCGGCGTGCCGTTCACGCTGCTTGCTGTTCTGACCGGCTATCTGTTCTGCTGGTTCGTCTGGGCATAACGCCAGAAAGGAGTGCATCGTATGGAATCGAGCTTCCGTTTTCCGGATCTTGCATACCAAAGACCGGATTTTGCTGCCATCCAGAAGGGGCTGACCGCCCGCACCGAGGCTGTGCGTGCAGCCAGGAGCTATGCGGAGATCAGAGACCTGTTTCTCTCCTTTGACCGCGAATGGCAGCAGGTCTCCACACAGTTGAACATCGCATACATCCGCAACACGCTCGATACCACCGATGCGTTCTATGAGCAGGAGATCGCTGCGATCAACGACGCCATTCCGACGCTCACGCCGTATTCCGTCGCATTCAATCAGGCCGTGGCGGAGAGCCCGTTCCGACCGGAGCTGGAGCAGGAGTTCGGCGGACAGTTGTTCGTCCGTCTTGAGCTGCAAAAAAAGAGCTACTGTGAACAGAACATCCCCCTGCGCCAGCAGGAGGCCCGGCTCACCACCGAATACCAGAAGCTCATGGCCACGGCGCAGATCCCCTTCGACGGACAGACGCTCAATCTTTACGGTGTGCAGAAATATTTTGAGCACCCCGATCGGGATGTGCGCCGGGCGGCGTTCCGCGCCTACTCCGATTTCTATCACAAGAATGAGCCGCGCCTGGAGCAGATCTGGGACGAGCTGATCCGCATCCGCAACGAGATGGGCCGCAACCTCGGCTTTGAAAACTATATTCCCCTCGGCTATATGGAGCAGGGGAGGACCGACTACGGCATGCAGGAGGTCGCATCCTTCCGCGAGCAGGTGCGCCAGGTCCTGGTTCCGCTTTGTCAGAAGCTTTATGACGCACAGGCCGGGCGGCTTGGCCTCGCGTATGTCTGTGCGTGTGATGAAAAAATGGTGTTCCCGGACGGGAACGCGCATCCCGCCGGAGACGACGACTTTATGGTGGAGGCCGCGCGGAAGCTGTATCACACGTTGAGCCTGGAGACAGGCGCATTCATTGATTTCATGATCGATCACGCGCTCATGGACCTGAAAAACAAGCCGGGAAAGGCGTCCACCGGATATATGACGAGCTTGGAGGCGTATCAGGCGCCGTTCGTGTTCTCCTGCTTTAACCAGACCATCTTTGACATGCAGGTGCTCACGCATGAGCTCGGCCATGCTTTTGCCGGCTATATGGCCATGCGCTCGCAGCCCATCAGCGACTATTTCTCCGAGTCCACCGACATTGCCGAGATCCATTCCATGTCCATGGAGCAGTTCGCGTACCCCTATGCAGAGTGGTTCTTCGGTAAGGATGCGGACAAATACCGCTTTGCCCACCTGCAGGACGCGATCACCTTCGTGCCCTTCGGTGTGGCGGTGGACGAGTTCCAGCATATCTGCTATGCGCACCCCGAACTCACGCCGAAGGAGCGCACATACGAGTGGCACAAGCTGGAGCAGAAGTATATGCCGTGGCGCCGCTATGAGGACGACGCATTCATGGAGCGCGGCGGCTACTGGTACCACAAGCTCCATATCTATCTCTACCCGTTCTATTATATCAATTACACGCTCACCACCATGGGCGCAATGGAGTTCAAGAAAAAGTTCGCGGAGGATCGGGACACGGCCTGGCAGGATTATCTGCGCCTGTGCCGCGTGGGCGGCAGCCGAAGCTATCTGGAGACGCTTGCCTGTGCGAATCTCAGCATACCGTTCGAGCCGGGTGCTGTGGAGCGCTCCTGCGGCTATGCGCGCGAGATCCTGCTCCGGGAAGCGGCGCCATGGAAACGGTGATCCTATGGACAGACTGATCGAAACATTCTGCGCGCTCGTGGCTGTGGACAGCCCGTCCTATGGGGAGCGAATGATGTGCGAGGAGCTCCGGCGGCGCCTTGCTGAACTCGGCATCGAGGCGCATGAGGATGACTCCGCCCGCACCAGCGGTTCAGAGTGCGGCAATCTCTGCGCGTTTGTGCCGGGCGAGGGCGAGCCGCTGCTGCTCTCGGCGCACATGGACACCGTCAGTCCAGCCTGCGGCAAGCGAGCTGTTGTCCATGATGACGGGACGATCACCTCTGCGGGTGAGACGGTCCTCGGCGCCGACTGCCTGGCGGGCGTCAGCGTTATCCTGGAGGTGCTTGCGCGCCTGAAAGAACGCGGCGCGCCGCACCGCCCCATCGAGCTTGTGTTCGATACCGCAGAGGAAGCATATTGCATCGGCATCCAGTCCTTCAACTTCTCAACAGTCCGTTCCAAAGAGGTCTATGTGCTGGATCTTGACGGGCCGGTGGGACGCGCCGCCTGGCAGGCGCCGACGATGATCTCCTTCCGCGCGGAGTTTGCGGGCCGCAGCACGCACGCGGCATTCTCGCCGGAGCTGGGCGTCCACGCGCTCAAGGCGGCCTGCCTCGGTGCGTCGCGCGTCCCGTGCGGACGTGCAGGGGAGACGACCGTCAACCTCGGCACCATCCACGGCGGAAAGGCCGACAACGTCGTTCCGGACCTCTGTGTCCTCACAGGCGAGGTGCGCAGCTTCTCAGATCCTGCGGCGCGGCAAAAGCTTGCGGAGATCGAAGCGATTTTCTGCCGCGCGGCAGAGCAGACCGGTGCAAAGCTGAGCTTCTCTTCGACCGATCTTTGCAGTGCCTACCATACCGCGCCGGAGAGCCGCCCCGTGCAGGCTTATTCGCGTGCATGCCGCGCTGCGGGCATTGAGCCGCAGTTTGTCAGTACCTATGGCGGGAGCGTCAACAACCACTTTGCCGCCCACGGCATCGAAGGACTCGTCATTGCAGCCGGCATGAACAACTGCCACGGTGTCCATGAATATACCTCCTGCCGGGAGCTTGCGCGTGCGGCGCAAATCGTGGAAGCGCTCGTCTGCGGCATATAGCGGGCGCACGGCATAACAGAGAAAACAGGATCACCGCGGGAACGTACCCATCCGGCGATCCTGTTTTTTGTCTTGCTGTTTAATTAACATAAATAATATTATGTAACTATCATATAAAAGAAAGCAACCGCAGGCAGTGTGCTGCCTGCGGTTGCGGCTTGCTCAGAAAATGGCGACAACTGCACCGTTGTATGTGTTTTCGATGTAGGTCTTCACAGCGGCTGTCTGCAGCGCACGGACGAGCGCCTGGATCTTTTCGCTGGATTCTTCGCCCTTGCGGACGGCGATGATGTTCGCGTAGGTCTGTGCGGCGTCGCCGGAGGCGTCCTCAATGGCCAGCGCATCGGAGGCATGCAGACCGGCCTGCAGCGCATAGTTGCCGTTGATGACGGCAACGGTGCCCGCGTCGGAATTGGCCAGCTGGACGGGAACGGTGTCGGCCTGGAGCTCCTTGACCGTATGGCCCTTCGTATCGACGATGTCGAGCGTTGTCACGCCCTTTTCCGCGCTTGCGTCGGCGGGAAGCTCAATAAGGCCTTCCTGCTGCAGGAGCAGCAGCGCCCGCGTCTCGTTGGAGTCGTCGGCAGGGATGAGGATGGTGGCGTCGGCGGCAATGTCGGAGACGCTGTCCACGCCGTTGCCGTAAAGGCCAAAGGGCTCATAGTGGATCTTCGCGGCGGAGACGATGTCCGTGCCGTTGGACGCATTGTAGCTGTTCAGATATGGCGTATGCTGGAAATAGTTGGCGTCCAGGGAACCGTCGGCCAGTGCCTGGTTCGGCAGGATGTAGTCGTCATAGATGATGATGTTCAGCGTGTAACCCTCGTCGGCCAGCGCCTGCTTGACCTGCTCAAGGATCTCCGCATGCGGCGTGGAGGAAGCGCCGACCGTGATGGTCTTGGACTGCGTGTCCTGCTTTTTGGCGCAGCCGGCCAGAAGCGCGAGAACAAGCAGCACAGACAGTGCGATCAGAAGTGTTTTTTTCATGATAAATGACTCCTTTTTCAAAAGATTTTGGACAGTACAGAAAGCGCGCGGCGGTCACATTCGGCCGAGCCGCCATGGGATAAAGACCGGGCGGAAACAAATCTGGAACATCGTGCGCCTCCTTACCGTACACGCTTGTCGGTGCGGCGAACGATGGCAGAGCCGGCGACTTGAATGACCTGAACGATAAGCACCATCAGCAGCACGCAGAACCAGACCACATCGGCCTTGCTCCGCTGATGGCCATAGACGATGGCGATCTGGCCGAGGCCTGTGCCGCCGAGCGTGGCGGCAAGCGCGGTGTAACCAAGGATGGTGACACTGCTGATGACGCATCCGGAGATAAGGGAGGGCTTTGCCTCCGGCAGGAGTACCCGCAGGATGATCTGCATGTTCGTGCAGCCCATGGCCTGCGCCGCTTCAACCACGCCGGGGCTGACCTCCTTGAGAGACGCCTCCACCATCCGTGCAACGTAGGGTGCTGCCGAAATGATGAGTGTTACGATGACGGCGCCGTTGCCGACGCTCGTGCCGACAATGAGCTTCGCCACGGGGATCATGGCGACCATCAGGATAATGCAGGGGATGGAACGGAAGAAATTGACGATCAGTCCCAGCACGCTGTTGAGACCCTTCATCGGCTGCAGGCCGTCCGGCGCGGTCACATGGAGCACAACGCCCAGCGGCAGACCGAAAACATAGGCAAACAGGGTGGACAGCGTGCACATGTAGACCGTTTCCCAGATGCCGCGCTGGATGATGCCCGCGTTCCAGAGCTTTTGAAAGATATCGGAAAAGAGCATGTTACGCTTCCTCCTTCCATGTCAGCCCGCTTGCGTTCAGCCAGGAGACGATTTTCTCCGCTTCCCGGCTGTCCGTCGGCAGCTCCAGGATCATGTGGCCGTAGATCGCGCCGTCAAATTCCTTCGTATCGGCAAACAGGATACTGACCGGCACGCGGCAGGCGAGCACCATGTCTGCGATGACAGGCTTGCGGGCGGTCTCTCCGTTGAAGATGAGGCGCAGCCGCCGCCCGCCGGTGGTGTCGAGCGCAGTGCGGTCCTTCGGCAGGATCAGCTCGCGGGCGATCTCAGATTTCGGGTTCGTGAATACGTCGCTGACGCGTCCCTCCTCCGCAATCCGGCTGTGGTCGATGACGGCGACACGGTCGCAGATCTGGTCGATGACCTTCATCTCATGCGTGATGACAACGATCGTCACGCCCAGCGTTGCGTTGATCCTGCGCAGCAGCTCCAGAATAGAACGCGTGGTGTTTGGATCCAGCGCGCTGGTAGCCTCGTCGCACAGCAGATATCGCGGGTTCGTGGCAAGCGCCCGCGCAATGGCGACGCGTTGCTTTTGTCCGCCGGAGAGCTGGGAAGGATAGGCCGCCGCCTTGTCGGTCAGACCTACCAGCGCCAGGAGCTCTTCCGCCCGTTGGATGGCGTCCTTCCGCCCGATGCCGCTGATCTCCAGCGGGAAGCAGACATTGCGCAGGACGGTGCGCTGCTCCAGCAGGTTGAAGCCCTGGAAGATCATGCCGATGCGCCTGCGCACCTGCAGCAGCTCGCGCCGCCCAAGTGCCGTGAGATTCTGCCCGTCTACCCATACTTCGCCGCTCGTGGGGCGCTCAAGCAGGTTCATGCAGCGCACAAGCGTCGATTTGCCGGCACCGGAAAGGCCGATGATGCCGAAAATCTCGCCGTCGGAGATCGTGAGGCTGACGTCGCGCAGCGCCTCAACACTGCCGGTCTTGGAGGGGAAGGATTTGCTCAGATGCCGGATTTCGATCATAAAATCCTCTGCCTTTCTGAAAAAGTAACGGGCCCGGGAAACGCGCGTTTCCCGGGCCCGGAGCGTGACTGCCAGACAGTCAGAGCGCCCAGCGGATGCTGGAGCGGGGCGGCTCGGAATTTTGCGCGCAAACCATCCTGCACATGCAGAGCATGCGCATCCCGGGCATCATCATAACAGTCCCGATGGTATGACGCATCTTCCAGCCTCCTTGTTGCCTGATCTTGTGTGCATTATAGCCGTGCCGCGCCGGTTTGTCAATGGAGGAAACGCCAAAAAAGCGGTGCAGAAGGATCTTTTTTTGTGCAGCGCAGTATTGGATCAAAGTCCTAACGGGAAAACCGCTGCACGAAATTTGCCAGCGGCTCGACCACCGACGCCAGATCCTGGATGGCTTTGTTGAGCTTGTCAAAATCAATGGTGTCAAGTTTCTTCATGATATCCTTGACACCGTCCTCGGTCGTCAGAGCAAGCCGGTCAACGTCGGTGGCAACGGTGCTGACAAGCCCGGTGAGGTCCTTATCGTTGATGCTGGCAATGAGTGTGTCGAGCTCCTCCACGGTCTTGTCCGCATCAGTCGAAAGCACCTGCACATCCTCGGCAACGGTGCTGATCTGGCCGGCGACAGCGCTGACCTCATTTGCCAGCGCCTCAATCTGCGGCGCAAGGCGCATCACCGTGATGAGCGCGGCTGCGGCAAGCACCAGCGCGATCACCGCGGTCAGCAGATGCGCGGCAGCCAGACGCGACTGGCGGCGCAGGTGCTTCTCCATGGAAGCGAGCAGTTCTTCGCTTTTTACAGAAGTCTCCATGACAGGATCCCCCTTTTTTCGTTTTTTTCATCATAGCACAGACAAAAAGCGCGCGCAACTTCGTTGACGCTTTTTTTGCCGGGTGATATAATGATTCCGGACCGCTCAGAGCAGCGGAAATCGACTCCGGAGAGGGGAACTTCTGTGAAGATCATCAATATCGGTTCGATGAACATCGACTATGTCTATCATATGGATCATTTTATCCGACCCGGCGAGACGTCCGGCTGTCAGGAGCGGACGGTAGGGTGCGGAGGCAAGGGGCTCAATCAGTCCGCCGCGCTGGCCAGAGCAGGGCTTCCTGTCTGCCATGCAGGGATCATCGGGGAGGAAGGCCGGTTCCTGGAGCGGAAGCTGCACGGTTTCGGCGTCGATACGCACCTGGTGGAGACCGGCCGCGGCGCGGGCGGGCACGCCATCATCCAGGTTGACCGCAGCGGCCAGAACTGCATCATCCTCTATGGGGGAACGAATCTGCAGTTTTCTGAAGATTATATCGACCGCGTCCTTGCAGAGCTTGAGAAAGGCGACATCTGCGTGCTTCAGAACGAGATCAACAATATCCCGTATATCATCGAACGCTGCAGCGCCCTGGGCGTCCGCGTGGCCTTCAATGCCGCGCCTTATCATGACGATGTGCGCGCATATCCGCTGGAAAAGGTGACCTGGCTGATCGTCAACGAGGTGGAGGGTGGAGGCCTTTCCGGCCTGACCGAGCCCGATGCCATCGCCCGATGCCTGGCAGAGCGTTACCCGGACACACAGATCGTTTTGACCATCGGCCGGGACGGCAGCATCTGGCGCAAGGGAGCGGACAGTGTGCGCTGTCCGGCATTCTGCGTCGACGCCGTCGACACCACCGCTGCCGGAGACACCTTCATCGGCTATTACCTGCGCGCGGCGGCCGACGGATGGACGCCTGCCCGCGCGCTGGAGCTTGCCTCCCGTGCCAGCGCCATTGCCGTGACGCGCCCCGGCGCGGCAGATTCTGTTCCGACGTATGAAGAGGTCGCGCAGGCGGAGCTTCTGTGTGAAGGACAGCGCTGACAGAGGCAAAAGCGGTTGAAATTCCGCGATCATCTGCTATAATTTGAAGAAAGAAACGAGATCCTGTGATATGGCAGGAAAGGGAAAAGTGGAGGAACTGCATGAGAAGACCGTTTTTGTGGGTGGCGATCGCGCTGATTCTGATGGGCACGGCTGCTGTCGGTGTGTTGGCCGTGGGTATGAAGAGCGCAAATGATGCGCAGACCCAGCATGAAGCCGTTTATTCAGATTACCGCTCCGCGCTCCGTGCCGTGGAACGCTCGTCCTTCACAGTCTATGAAGGCGGCTACGAGATCGGCACGTACACCTTTGAGGAGCTCGGCCTGCGCGAGGGACTTGAGACTGCGGTCAAAAATGCATATTCTGCGCTTGACCGGCTTGAACCGGCGGAGTTTGCCGAGCTGTCGATCCGGGAGAAGCGCGACTGGATCGCCGCCGGTACCACGCCGCCCCGGGAATATGCCGTCCCTCTGGATGCGCTGACGCTTGCCCCTGTTCTGGAGGATCTTGCAGATATCCCGCGTACGCAGCCGGTGGACGCGCATATCGAGCAGATCAGCGGCGTTTACAGTGTCACCCCGGAGATACCGGGCAATACGCTGCGTGAGGATGTTGTGATTGAGGAGCTGCGGGACTGCTTCGCAGGGCAGACTTATAAGGCTGGCTGGCCGCTGGAGCTGTCCTGCGAGATCACGGATCAGGACTGCTATGTGAAGCCGGAGATCGATGCGGCTGAGATGCAGAGTCGACTTGAAACCGCTGCGCGCCGGGCGTGGGACCAGATGCAGATCGATGTAAGCTTTGCACGGATGGATCCCGACGGCGCTGCCGAAACCATCGGTCGTGAGGAGCTGCGCCGGATCCTGTCGATCGACGATCAGGGCGGCATCACCATGAACAGCGAAGCCGTGGATGAGATCGTAGCGGGCTGGGCGCAGAAATATAACGTTCAGAATGTCCCATACCTGTTTGATTCTTATGTCAAGGGCTATACGCCGCTGGATTTTATCCAGTGCAGCTATGAGCTGGACCAGCAGGCGCTGAGCGATCAGCTCCGCACGCAGATCCTCTCCATGCAGTCGGCGTCTCTGGAAGCGCCCGTGTTCTGCTACGGCGAGGACGGCGAACAGCTCTTCCGGGATGAGACCTGGATCGAGGTCGACATCGACAATCAGCAGCTGACATATTTCAAGAACGGCGAACTGATCCTCAACACGGATATTGTCACCGGCGCGCTTTATAACGGCCACATGACGCCGACCGGCCTCTATGACACCCACCACAAGCAGACGGAGATCTGGCTCGTCGGAGAGGACTATACCGTCTTTGTCCACTATTGGATCGGCGTCATTGGGGAGATGATCGGCCTGCACGATGCGGAGTGGCGCGAAAACTTCGGCGGAGAAAACTATTCCCACAACGGCTCGCACGGCTGCATCAACATGCCTGTCGATGCGATCGCATCCATCTTTGACATCGTGGATGACGGTACGCCGGTCATCATCCACGGCCATAACCGCTATTTTGTGCCGTACACCGGCAATTCTGACGCTACGCCGAATCCGCTGCGCGGGACCACCGCTGCAAAAGCGGAAGAATGACAGTGCTCTTTGCCCCGGGCCTTGCTGCCCGGGGTTTTTAACCGCTGGCAGGATCCAACTGCTGGTTGCGCGCGGAAGAAAAACAGGCGCTGGCGATCTGCGCCCGGATTTTGTATGCTTGCATCAGATCCGAGCACGAAAGGGGAGATACAGATGGATCTGACCAACAAGCTGCGTGCGCTGCGTCTGCGCCGCGGCATCACGCAGGAGACATTGGCCGAAGCGATGGGTGTTTCGGCACAGGCCGTGAGCAAGTGGGAGCGCGGCGCCGCAATGCCGGATATTGCCGTCCTTCCGGAGCTGGCTGTCTATTTCGGCGTCAGCCTTGATGAGCTCTTCGGACTGACCGAGGAAAAGGAATACGACCGTATCCAGAATATGCTCTGGGACAAACGTCTGCTCACGGAGCAGGAGTTCCGGCAGGCAGCCGACTGGCTGGACGGGCGCATCGCTGCCGGGAGCCGCACGGCGGATTGCCGGCGGCTCAAGGCAGACCTCTGCAACCATCAGTCCGACATTCTGCGCGAGCAGGCTGCGGAGGAAGCCAGGGCGGCGCTGGAAGCCGATCCGGCGTGCAGCGGCGCGCTGCAGGAGCTGAACCAGGCCATGGGCGGGTATATCCCGGACTGGTGTGTGCGCAATCACCACCGGCTGATCGCCCTCTATCAGGAGCTTGTGCGGCGGCAGCCGCAGAACCGCGGCGCATATTTGTGGCTGCTCGACAATCTGATTGACGACGGCCGCTTTGATGAGGCGGAACAGGCACTGCAGGGCCTTGCATCCGTGGACAACTCCTACCGCACGCCGCTCTACCGTGGCCTGCTGCTTTGGCATCGGGGCAGACGGGAGGATGCGCACGTGATCTGGAAGCAGATGGAGCGTGACAACCCGGATGACTGGTGCTGCTGGTTCAGCCTTGGGGATATCGCCGCCATGGAGCTTCGGTACAGCGACGCCATCGCCTGCTATCGCAGAGGCATCGCCCTGCAGAAAGCGCCGCGGTATGTGGACGGATACGTGTCCATCGCGCAGATCTGCGAGATCCTCGGAGACACGGATGCAGCAATCGCTGCCCGGGAGGAGGAACTGGAAGTCTTGGCCCGGGAGTGGGACACGACGGACGGGGAGACGGCTGAGGCTGTCCGCCGGGAGATCGCCCGCCTGCGTGGCCGGAACCGGTCGGCAGCGAATTGAGTCTGCATGAGACCTGCATAAAGAATCGCCGGACAGAAAAAACTGTCCGGCGATTGTTGCACATGATTCAGGAATTATACAGAGAACAGCAGTTCCCGGTAGGTCGGCACCGGCCAGACGGACGGCGGGATGAGCGTCTCAAGATGGTCGACGGTCTGGCGCAGCGCATCCATTTTTGGGATGAGCACGTCGTGGCAGTAGTCCACCTGCTGCTGGCCGGAGAAAGAACCGTTCATGGTGTCCAGAGCGGTCTTGAGGGCTGTGCAGCGCTCCAACAGCAGCTCGCCGAGCTGGCTGACGGATGAGGCCAGCGCCGTCTCCAGACGGCACGAATCGCCCGGCAGGGCCTGCCGCTTGTCAAGGATCGTGCGGCACAGGACGCCGGAATAGGCGGACACTGCATTCAGCAGCAGGCTCTGGATCATATCGACGAACGTGGCCGCTTCGATCCGGATGTGCTTGCTGTAGTTTTCCAGATGGATCTCATGCCGCGCCAGCATCTCGCCGCGCGAGAGCACGCCGTGCCGCGTCATCAGCTCCACGTTCTTTTCCAGCAGGAAGCCGGGCATGGCGC
>CADCOJ010000065.1 GCA_902803075.1 Oscillospiraceae bacterium
CGAACAACGTTTTACCTGCACTATGAAAGCATGCGTGAGCTTCTGGAAGAAACGGTGGAGATGATCAACGAACGGTTCAAGGAATCGCTGTCTGCGATCCCGCCGGGAGACCCGAGCAAGGAAGTCCTTACAAGTGAAAAATACCTCAGGCCATATCTCCGCTTCATCAAAGAGAATATGCGCGCGTACAGAGTCCTCCACATGCAGGACCATCTGTTTCAATCCCAAAAGACCTTTGAGAGCTTTTATCAGTCTGTTTTTTCCCCCGCTCTCACGCATTTCGGCGTATCGGAAACCGAGAAGAAGTATGTTTTCGCATTCTATACGCAGGGGACGGTGGCAATCATCGGGAAATGGCTTGACGACAATTGCCGGGATGACGTCGATATGATCGTCGATCTCATTGCGCGGCACACAATGGCATACGGCCAGGAGAGACGATGAGAACAGCAAAACAGTTTCTGCGCAGATGGAAAACCGAATATGAGTTCAAGACGTTTGCAGCCGCCTCCGGCTCGCTTGCGGTGACGGCGATCTTCGCATGTTACAACGGCTTCCTCGGCCTATCCCACGCCTCCTTGTGGTATGGCTCGATCTGCAGTTACTATATCATTCTTGTTCTCCTGCGGGGGACGATCATTTTTGCCGCAAAAAGGATCGCTCGCAGCGAAGCGCAGGAACCTGCAAGAAGCAAAGTCTATCTCGCGGTATCATTCCTGCTTTTGATCCTGAACGTCAGTCTTGTTTTACCGATCTCCATGATGGTCAGGCAGCAGAAGCCGGTCAACATGACGCTGATCCCCGCAATCGTGATGGCCGCCTATACGACGTATAAAGTCACCATGGCATCCATCAATCTCAAGAAACGAATCTCGTCGTCAGACAGCCTGGTCCGGCTGCTTCGGACAATCAGTTTTATAGACTCGCTCATTTCGATCCTTACGCTCCAAAACACCCTGATCATGGTCCATTCAGCCGGCGGGGATCTGAGTATGCTGCCCTTGACGTCCGTTACCAGTGCGATCGTTTGGATCGCTGCGCTGCTCCTGTCTGTGCATGCAATTGCAGAAGGGCTCAGGCGACTGAAAAACATGTAAACGCGCATTGTATCACCGGCCGGCTTCCTGTTTCGTGAAACGCGCGCACGTTGTCCGCGATCACAGCGGGCATCGGATCATGCTCCGCATCATTCCGGGCGGAGGCGCAAAATCGGCGTGACCGCAAGGGTCACGCCGATTTCATATCCGATTGGGCCGGCAGCCGTTTTCCCGAAGCTGCTTCCATGCGCCGGGCGCCCGGATCGGGCGGCGCTGTTTTTTCGGTCGGGATCAATAGCCGGGCTTGCCCAGCAGGTGGAACATGTTCTTCTTGTACGCCTCAACGCCGGGCTGGTTGAAGGGGTTGACGCCCGAAAGATAGCCGGAAACGCCGCAGGCAAACTCGAAGAAGTAGATCAGCGCGCCGACCTCTTCCTCGCAGATGCGCGCAAGACGGATCTGCGTGACAGGCACGCCGCCGGAGATATGGGCGGCCATGGTGGCCTCCATGGCCTTCTCGTTGATATAGCTCATCTCTCTGCCGGCCAGATAATTGAGGCCGTCCAGGTTCTCCTCATCGGCGGGCACGGACACGGACGCGGACGCATGGGAGAAGAAGACGAACGTCTCCTGCAGCATGCGCTGGCCGTCCTGGATATACTGGCCCATGGAGTGCAGATCGGGAGTCAGATCGACGGAGGCGGGGAAGATGCCCTTGCCGTCCTTGCCCTCGGACTCGCCGTAGAGCTGCTTCCACCACTCGGCCATGAAGCGGAACGCCGGCTCGAACGCGGCCAGGATCTCGATGGACTTGCCCTGCTGCGCAAGCGCCTGGCGCGTGGCGGCATACTGCACGGCAGCGCTTTCGATGCCGCGGAAGCGGATCTCGGTGCGCTCATCGCGGGCGCCCTGCATGAGACGGTCGATGTCGATGCCGGCGCAGGCGATGGGCAGCAGGCCGACAGCCGTCAGCACCGAGTAGCGGCCGCCCACATCATCAGGCACCACGAAGCTCTCATAGCCCTCACGGTCCGCAAGCGTCTTGAGCGCGCCGCGCGCGCGGTCGGTGGTGGCGTAGATGCGCGAACGCGCGCCCTCTGCGCCGTATTTCCGCTCCAGCAGCTGCTTGAAGATACGGAACGCGATGGCGGGCTCGGTGGTGGTGCCGGACTTGGAGATCACGTTCACGGAGAAGTCGCGGTCGCCCAGCATGGTGATGATGTCGGTCAGGGCGTCGCCGGAGATGCCGTTGCCGGCGAAGTAGATATCCGGGGTGTTCTTGGGCAGAGCGTTGTAGTTCGGGCTGCGCAGCAGCTCGATCACAGCGCGTGCGCCGAGATACGATCCGCCGATGCCGACCACGACGAGGGCCTTGGAGTCGCTGCAGATGCGGGCGGCAGCCTGCTTGATGCGGGCGAACTCCTCCTTGTCGTAGTTCTCCGGCAGATCGATCCAGCCGGTGAAATCATTGCCTGCGCCCGTGCGGTTCACAAGCGTGTCGAACGCGGCCTGCACGTCCTTTTTATCGGGCTGCCGGCTCAGAAAGCTCTCGGTTCCTTCAAAGCTGATGTTGACCATGGTGTATCCTCCTGTCATAAAATTCATATTATCCTTCGGCGTCGCGCCCGAGCAGGGCCGCGCCGATCATCCCGGCGTCGTTTCCGAGCAGGGCCGGAACGATCTTTCCGTGGGTGTCATAGAAACACTTCCTGCTCACCAGCGCGCGCAGCGGCTCAAACAGGAACTCGCCCGCTCCGCAAAGGCCGCCGCCGATGGCAAGCACCTCCGGATCGAGGATGTTGAACACCGACGCGCACGCCGAGCTCAGATGCTCCACATACACATTGAACGCCGCCCTGGCGGCCGGATCGCCGGCCTTTGCGCAGTCGGTGACCAGGCGCGCATCCACATGGGCCTCGCTGCCGCCCGCCTTCTGCCACAGAAGGCTCTCAGGCGCCCGGCGCATGGCCGCCCGGCCCTCCCGCGCCAGGGCGGTGGCCGAGCAATAGGACTCCATGCAGCCGCGGTTGCCGCAGGTGCAGGGCTCTCCGCCGTCCACAAGGTACGCATGCCCCAGCTCCACGCCGTGGTTCATGCCGCCGTTGAACATCCGTCCGCCCAGGATGATGCCGCCGCCGAGACCCGTCCCCAGCGTCAGCAGCACCGCCGTCCGGCAGCCGACGAACGCACCGCGGTAAAGCTCCGCCAGCGCGGCGCCGTTGGCGTCGTTGGCGATGCGGACGGGAATGCCGGGGAACTGCGCCGCCAGAAGCCTGCGCAGCGGCACGTCGTGGAAATCCAGGTTGTGTGCGTCGATCACCGTCTCGCCTGAGGCGTCGATGCTTCCGGGCACCACCGCGCCCACCGATTCCACCGCCTCCAACGCCGCTCCGTGCGCCTGCAGCAGCGCGCGCACGCCCGCGCCGACAGTCCCTGCCATATCCTCCGCCGTGGTGTGCGGGAAGGGGACGGAGCTGTGCGCCACGAGCTCCAGCGCCTCGTCCAGAAGCCCCAGCTTGATGTTCGTGCCGCCGATGTCGATTCCGATCTGATACATGGCTGTTTCTCCTTTTCCTCTGCTTCAGTCCTGCAGGCCGAGCAGATCCATGAAATTGTCATAGAGGACCCTCTGGTTTTCCGCCGGACTGAGGCCCAGAGAGAGGAACTGCTCCACCTGCTGCTTCGGCTCCCACATGGGGAAATCCGTGCCGAACAGCATGCGCTCCGTCCCGAAGCGGTCGAGCATCCGCAGAACAAGCTCGCGGGAGACGAGCGGAAGCGTGGAGGCGGTGTCATAGAGCACATTCTCCGGCTGCGTGTGCGCAAGCGAGCGCTCCCAGGTCGACCAGCCGCCGAAATGCGCGGCAATGACCCGCAGATCCGGGACCTGGCGCAGAAGATTCGTCAGCCGCTCCGGAGAGGAATAATCATAGCGCGTGTCGCCCATGTGGAACAGGACCGGCAGGCCCAGGCGGGCGATGGCCCGGTATGTCCCGACGGCAGACGGGTCGTCGATGGGCAGGCGCTGGAAATCCGAATGGATCTTCACGCCGCGGATGCCCATCTCCACCATCCGCGCAAGCTCCGCCTCATAGCCCTCCATGCCGGGAAAAATGGAGCCGAAGGCGATGAACGACGGATGCGTCTTTGCCGCGGAGGCAAGATAGTTGTTGATGTTGACGACCTGCTTCGGCGTTACCGCCGAATTGGAGATGACGCAGCGGCTGATGCCGGCCTTTTCATCCTCAGCAATGAGCGTGTCCAGGCTGGCCGGGCGTGTGATCTCCATGTTGTAAAACTCCCCGATGGAGTGCGCGGCTTTTTCCGCGAGCTTTTCCGGGAAGACGTGTGCGTGAATGTCAGCGATTTTCATGTGGAATAAGCCTTCCTTGCTGGAAATCAGGGATCGTCTCAGCGGCTGACGCGCCGCAGGGCGAAGGTGGCGGCAAAATAAACCGCCAGATAGAGCGAGATCGCGGCGCCCGCCGAGCAGCCGAGGCGGTAAGCCGTCACAAGCCCCAGAATGCCGCACACCAGCGCGCTCAGAACGGACAGCGCATGGTAGCTGCGCAGGTTGCGGGCAATGTTCCGGGATGCGGCCGCCGGGAGGATCAGCAGCGAGTTGATGACCATCAGGCCGACCCAGCCCATCGCCAGCGTCACCACCACGGCGATGGCCACGGAGAACAGCCGCTCGTTGCGCCGCGTATCCACGCCGCGCGACGAAGCCAGCTGCGGATGCACCGCCGTGAGGATCAGGTGGTTGGAGCAGAAGATCCAGAGGATCACCACCCCCACCAGCACCAGCGCCAGCAGCCCCAGCTCCTGCCCGGTGACGGAGAGGATGTCTCCGATGAGATAGCGGTTGAACTTTGTGAAGCTCCGCCCGCCCAGCGTGACGATGAAAATGCCCAGGGCCACGGCCGTGGAGGAAAAGACGCCGATGATGGTGTCGGCCGACTGGCTCGACCGGCTGCGCACATACGAAAACAGCAGCGCGAACACCACCGCCAGCGCCACGGCAAAGCGGATGGGCTGCACCGCGCCGCACAGGGCGCCGATGGCCACGCCCGTGAAGCCGGAGTGGCCCAGGGCGTCGGAGAAAAAGCTCATTTTGCCCGTGACGATCATCGTCGACAGCAGGCCGAACAGCGGCGCAAGCAGCAGAACGGCCAGCAGTGCGTTCTTCATGAACGTCATGGAGAGAAACTCCAGGTGCAGGCTGTCGCAGATCGCATACCAGACGCTCATGCGCGGGCACCTCCTCCCATGTGGAACGCGGCGGCGAACTCATCCGAGTTGAGCACGTCCAGCGGCGTCCCCTGCCGCAGGATGCGGCTCTGCATCAGCACGACGCGGTCGCAGTACCGCTCGAGCATGGAAAAATCGTGCGTGGTCATGAGGATCGAAAGGTCGAACCGGCGCCGGATCTCATCAAGCATCTGCATGAGCGTCTCCATGCCCTCCACGTCAACGCCGGAGAGCGGCTCGTCCAGGATCAGAATGTTCGGGATCGGCTCCAGCGCAAGCGCAAGCAGCACCCGCTGCAGCTCGCCTCCGGAGAGCGCGCCGATGCGTTTGTCAATGAGCGCTTCGCCGCGCACGTTTGCCAGGCAGCGCAGCACCTTTTCGCGCATGGGCCTGCGGAAGCCCAGAAACGCCGGGCGCCGGCCGATGCAGCAGGCAAACAGGTCCAGCACGCTCACAGGGTCGCCGCGGTCGAAGGCCGGGCTCTGCGGCACATAGCCGATGCGCAGGCGCGTGTTTTTGCCGCCCTCATCGTGGAAGCTGATCGCCCCTTCATACTCCTGCTGGCCGAGGATCGAACGGATCAGCGTCGATTTCCCGGCGCCGTTTGGGCCGATGAGCGCGACCATCTGCCCGCAGTGCATGTGGAGATTGACGTCCTCCAGGATCGCCTCCTGGCCCATGCGGACGGAAAGATGTTCGATTTTCAGGCAGCAGGCATGTTCACAGTCGCCTGCCGGCTTGCGGATATACGGTATCATCCCAGCGCTTCCTTTACCGTGTCGATGTTGTTCCGGATCACCTGGGCGGGCGAAATACCGTCGCTGCCCATGCCCAGATCCAGAAGCCGGACGGCCGCGCCCGTCTCCGACGCGACGGTCCGTGCCGCGGAATCGTCTCCGTTTTTCTCTGCGAACACCGCGGGGATCGCGTGTCCGCGGACAAGCTCCGCCACCTCAGCCAGCTCCCGCGCAGAGGGCTCGCTGCCGCTTTCGATCTCCATCGACGCCGCCACCGTCAGGCCGAAGGCGTCGGCAAAATACGCAAAGCCGTCGTGGAACGTCACGAGCTCGCGGCAGGAAAGCTCCGCCAGCTGCTCTTCGCCGTAGGCCTGCGCCGCGCGGTACGCCTCCTCACAGGCGGCCAGATTCTGCGCAATGCGCCCCGCCTGCGCGGGGTAGCGCGCAGAAAGCGCCTGCGCGATCGTGCCGCACATCGTGATGCAGTGCGCAGGGCTCAGCCAGATATGCGGGTCCTCCCCGTCCTCGCCGGGGAGCGCCTGCACGTCCTGCCCTGCATAAACCACGTCCTTTGCCAGGCGCAGCTGGTCGTCCATGAACGCCTCCAGCGACAGCCCGTTTGCGATCACGACCTCCGCCTGCTCCAGAAGCGTCATCTGGCTGACGCTCAATGTATATTCATGCAGGCAGGATACGCTCTCGGTGATCAGCCGGCCGCAGGTGAGGCCTGTTCCCTCCAGGAGCGATTCCGTCATCTGCCAGACCGGCGCGGTCGTGGCAAGGATCTGCGGCGATGCCTGCTCCGGTTTTTCCGCGCACCCGCCCAGCAGCGCCGTCAGCACCGCGGCTGCCAGCAGGAGCGCAAGGATCTTGTTTTTCATCTGAAAAGCTCCTTCTTTCCCTCATATCGTTATTATACAGGAGCTGTCAAGCGTTTTCCCGTGTTCCGGGCTGCGCCGGACAAAAAAATCAGCCGGCCGGTTATTCCGGCCGGCTGAAGGTGATCGCTCAGTCGATGTCGCGGTTGACGACCTCGGGCGGATTGTCGAGCACCTCGGGATGGGCCAGCAGCTTCTTGAGGTATTTGAGCCCGGCAGCAAAGTAGAATCCATCCACGATGCGTTCATCGCAGTTGAAGGTGTAGTCGATATACTTGCGGCGGACGACGGTGCCGTCCTCCTGCAGCTCGTTGGCATGGCGCTTGCAGCCGAAGGCGCAGAAGACCGGCATGTTGCCGAAGTCATACAGATGGTGCACGATCGGCGGGATGCCGAGCGAGCCCATGGAGGTGAAGAAGATGGAAGAATGGAACGGGCTGACCTCCAGCAGGAACTTCGGCAGGAAGCCGAAATAGTCGATGGTCTTGAGCAGCCAGATGACAAACTTGAACGCCACGCCCGGAATGAGTGAGAGCGCCTTGGCCGTCTTGTCGAAGTCGCTGCCGCCGATGTCGTGGCCCTGGATCTCCTGGACGCCGGCATTGAGCTTTTCATAGACGACGTCGGACGTGTCGGTCGGCTTGAGGTGCAGCTTGACGATGGACTCGGGCGCGTCGGTGGTCATGGCAGTCTTGATGACCATGCAGAACTGGATGTCGTCGTCGCGGGAATAGACCTGCTGGCCGGACAGGAAGCGGTTCGCAGCCGGATATTTGGCGACGGTGCGCACATAGGCGGCAAGGAACACATGCGTGATGCCGAAGTTGGTCAGCCCGGCGCGGCGCTTCTCACGGATATAGCGCTCCATGTTCGTGATCTCGATGCTGTCGCGCATGACGTTGGCGGCGCCGCCGCGGTTGGGCATGATGTAGTTGCCGACGACCTGCATGGGGTCGAGCGTGCGCAGCTTCCGGCCGTCCGGCCGGTCGCCCCAGGTGGGATGGTATTTGTTGTCCAGATAGATATGCGCCGCGATCAGCCCGAAAAAGCCGCCCAGCAGGAACAGCAGATCCGGCGCGACAGGCGCCAGCGCCTGCCACTGCAGCGGCGAGAACGCCCCGCGGTGCATCCAGCCGAGGACGCCCGCCGAGGCAAGCAGCAGCAGCGCCGCCGGGAGCGTGCTGCGCACGCGGCCGGAGACCGTCACCGCATAAAATGCCGCAATGGCCAGATATGCCAGCCAGAACACGAACGTCAGGTGCACGCCCATGGGGTGCATGGTCACCTTGACGCCATAGTAGACCGCAAGGGCCGCAGCCGGGATCGCCGTGCGGAAGAACCAGTCGTTCCCGCGCAGAAGGAGGATGACCACATAGTGCAGGCAGGCCGCCACAGGCAGGACCACCAGCAGCCAGACCTCCGCCGTGCGCAGCGGCGTGCCGGCTGCGCGGACGATCCGCAGCACAGCCGAGGCCAGAAGGCAAAGCGCCGCAAGCCACGCAAGCGGGTTCTTCCTGCTGACATAGTACGATACTCTCTTCTCCATCTGTAAATTCCCTCTTTTCCTGTAATCCGTCTGTTCTTCCGCGGCGTTATTTCACGCCGGTCGAGCCGAAGCCGCCGCGGTCGGTGCTGCTGAGCTCCTCCGCCTCCTCAAAGACGATGGGCGGCTGCACCTGGAAGATGCGGAACTGGCAGATCCGGTCCCCTTTCTCAATGACCGTATCGCGCGTTGCATAGACGGGGAGCTTCCATTCGTCGTTCGTGCCGCAGTATGCGTTGTCGATCACGCCGACGGAATTGGCCTGCAGGATGCCCCAGCGCCGGAACGTGGAGGAGCGCGGCGCAGTCCTGGCCTCATAGCCCTCTGGCAGCTGCATGGAAACGCCCAGCGGCACAAGGGCAAACTCGCCTGCGTGCAGCGTCATGGTCTCGGCGCAGTACAGGTCGATCCAGTCGCCGGTCTTTGTCACCTTCAGCCGCGGCGCATCCGGGGAAAAATAGTGGATCCTGATCGTCGGCAATGGCAGCGCCCCCTTGTGTTTTGATCGATCCTATCATACAACGCCCCCGGCGGAAAAGCAAATCTTTTTCGCGCCTGCGTGTCTTCCTGCGACGGATTCTCACACCGGTTCCGGGAAAAGCCGGTTGATTTTGATGCAAAGCATGGTAAAATGAAGAAAAGCGGATCTCAGAACGATTCTGCCGGAGGGATCATGGATGGAACAGCGATTTTTTGACGCCTTTCAGGAAAACCCCATCATTGCGTCTGTGCGCGACGACCGGGCGCTGCGCGACGCGCTCACCACCGACGTGCGCGTCGTGTTCATCCTCTATGGGGATATCCTCAGCCTGCCGCAGATCGCGGAGGCTGTCCGCGCGGCCGGGAAGCTCTCGGTCGTGCACATCGACCTCATCGCCGGGCTTTCCGGCAGCCGGGAGATCGCCGTGGACTATCTGCGCCGCAGCACCTGCGCCGACGGCATGATCTCCACACACCCGAATCTGGTCCAGCGGGCAAAGGAGCTGCGGCTGTTCACGCTCCTGCGCGCCTTCATCATCGACTCCGTCGCCCTTGACGCGCTGCGCAGCGCGCGCTCTGTCCGGCCGGACGCTCTGGACGTTTTGCCGGGGCTGATGCCTTCCGTCATCCGCACCGTCCGGGAACAGACGCAGCTGCCTGTCCTGACCGGCGGGCTCATCACGCGCAAGCAGGAGGTGCTCAGCGCTCTGGACGCCGGCGCCCTTGCCATCTCCTCCGCCCGCCCCGAGGTATGGAGGATGTGACCCTTGAACAGATTCCGGCGCTGCCTGGATCAGGCGGCGCCGGCCGTTTTTTCAGAATCATGCGGCAGGGAGGAC
>CADCOJ010000066.1 GCA_902803075.1 Oscillospiraceae bacterium
TCCCGGCCCGCGCTGCCGCGCGGACTGTCTGCAGTGCAAAGCATATCACACGGCGGCCCCGTTTGCAAGAAAGCGCGCGTTTTTTTCCGCCGATCCCGTGCGCCGCGGGCAAGCGGGAAAAAACGCCCCCGCCGGGATGCTCCGGCGGGGGCGTTGTCCGGGACGGACTTACTTCATGAAGGTGTCCGCGATCATCTGGTCGAGATAGGCCTGATACTTGGTCTGGATCTCAGCGGGGACAAGGTCGCTGATCTTGCCGGCGGACAGCGCGCCGTTCTGCAGCGTGCCATAGAGCGTCTCGCCGCCGAAGGTGCCGTCCATGACGGCCTGCATGGAAGCGGCGATCATGGCGGAGTTGTCGGTGACCTGAGAGCAGATGATGCACTCGTTCTGGCCCAGGATATCGGCCGGCTGGCCGATGTCATAGACCTTGACCGCACCGGCGGACTTGTTGTAGGCGTCGATGGCCTCGCGCGCGCCGGAGTCAACGGCGGATGCGTCGCCGAAGAACACGTCAGCGCCCTGGGCGATCAGCTCGGTGGCAAATTCCTTGCCCTTGGGGGCGTCGGAGAAGGAGTTGGCATAGGGGACGCTCAGCAGCTCCACGGTCTTGCCCTCCTGCTCGGCCACATACTTGGCAGCCTCTTCATAGCCGGCGATCTTGCCCTTGGTGGTGTCGAGCTCCATGCCGCCGATGAAGCCCAGCTTGCCGGACTCGGTCATAAGGCCCGCCAGCGCGCCGGCGATCCAGCCGATCTGCTGCGCGTTCGGAAGCAGGGAGGAGACGTTGCCGTTCTTGGCCTTGGCCGGGGTGCTCTCCGCGCCGTTGAGCAGCGCGAAGGCGATGTCCGGATACTCCTCAGCCGCCTGCAGGACGGCGTCGGTGTACTGGTTGCCCGGGGCATAGATCATGTCATAGCCCAGCGCGCAGTAGGCGGCGATGGAATCATAATAGGCGTCCTGGGAGATGGAGTCGGTGACCTCATAGGTCCAGTTCATCTTGGCGCAGGCGTCCACCATGGCGTTGTAGCAGGCAGAGCCCCAGCCGCCGTCGTTGATGCTGGAGTCGCAGATCATGGCGACCTTATACTGCTTGTCGTCGGTTTTCTGCTCAGCGGTCTGGCCCTCCGCCGGCTTCGCCGCGCATGCAGCAAGACCCAGCACAAGAACAGCCGCCAGGATGATGGCGAGAATCTTTTTCATTTTGGATTTCCTCCTGTATGAGAATTGAATTATAACAGCGCCCGGAGGCGTTATTACCGGTTCACCGCTGCTCGCGGCGATAGGGCATGCCGTTGGCCCGGGGGCCTGCCTGGCGCGTGCCGATGATGGACAGGACGGCGACCGTGGCCACATAGGGGATCATCTGGAAGAACTGGTACGGCACGGCGAAGCCCGCGACCTGCAGGCGGATCTGCAGCGCGTCGCAGAAGCCGAAGAACAGGCACGCCAGCAGGATGCCCGCCGCGTTCCACCGGCCGAAGATCACCGCGGCCAGCGCGATGAAGCCGCGCCCGGCGACGATGCCGTCGGTGTAGGTGCTGGAATAGCAGGTGGTCAGATACGCGCCGCCCAGGCCGGAGAGCGCGCCGCAGATCACGCAGCCGAGATATTTGACGCCGACGACGTGGATGCCCAGCGTTGCGGCGGCCTTGGGATGCTCGCCCACGGACTTATAGCTCAGGCCGGCCCGCGTCCGGGCAAAGAACACGGACGTGAAGATCACAAGCAGGATCGACAGGTACACCATGGGCGTCTGATCGAACAGCAGGGGCCCCAGGAACGGGATGTCCTTCAGCACGGGGATGCCGATGCCGGACATGGTGACGATCTGCTTCAGGTCGGAGCCGGAGCCGAAATAGACGCGGTAGATGAACGACGCCAGCGCCGGGGCGAAGATGTTGATCGCCATGCCGTAGACGGTATGGTTGGCGCAGAGCGTGATGGTGGAGAACGCATAGATCATGTTGACGGCGATGCCCGCCAGCGCGCCGCACAGCAGCCCCAGCCAGTTGGAGCCGGTGGTGTAGCACACCAGAAAGCCCACCAGCGCGCCGATGGCGGCCAGGCCCTCCAGGCCGATATTGACCATGCCCGCGCGCTGGCCATAGAGCTCGGCCAGTGCAATGAACAGCAGCGGGATCGCAAGGCGGACCGTCGCCAGCAGGAGACTGGAGATCCAATCCATTACTTCTTGCCCTCCTTTCTCTCCGGCAGCAGGCGGCCGATCCATGCCTCAAATTCGGGCAGCTTGGTCAGCGCCATGCCCGCCACGGAGAAGACGATCACCAGCGCCTGGATGATGTCCGACACGCTTGTGGGCACGCCGGTGGCGGCCTGCATGGTGGTGGAGCCCACGCGCAGCACCGCAAAGAACAGCGCCACGACCATGGTGGAGACGGGATGCAGCTGGCCGATGAGCGCCATGGCCACGCCGTCGAAGCCATAGCCGGCGCCGAAGCCGTTGATGAGCCGGAACTGGGTGCCCAGCAGCTCCGCGCCGCCGCCCAGGCCCGCAATGGCGCCGGAGACGATGAAGCTCGTCAGGATGAACCGGCGGATCGGGAAGCCGTTGAAGCGGCTGGCCGTCATGTTGTAGCCCACGGCGCGGAGCTTGAAGCCCGTGCCGGTCCAGAACAGGAAATAATAGAGGATCAGGCCCACCGCCAGCGCCAGCACAAAGCCCCAGGTGAAGCGCATATCCGGCACCACCCGCGGCAGCTTCACCGCGTCCGGGATCAGCGGCGTCTGCGGGACGCTGGCGTCCCGGAGCCAGCTGGTATAGATGACGCCCATGAAGAGCGTGGCGACATAGTTGAGCATGATGGAGATGATCATCTCGTTCTGCCCGCGGGTGATCTTCAGGATGCCGGGGATCATGCCCCACAGGCCGCCGGCCAGCGTGCCCGCCAGCAGCGCCGCCGCAATGCCCGCAAAGCCCGTGAGCCCGCTGGCGTATGCCGTCAGATAAGCTGCGATGGAGCCCATGAGGAACTGGCCCTCGCCGCCCAGGTTGAACACGCCGCACTTATAGGCAAAGCAGGCGCAAAGCGCCGTGAACATCAGGGGCGTGGCCTTGGTGAGCGTGGTGCCGATGTTTGCGCGGGAGCCGAAGGCGCCCTTGAACAGGTACTGCACGGCAGTCAGGGGGTTGGCGCCCAGCGCCGCCATGATGACCGCGCCGATGAGGAACGCCAGGAGGATCGACAGCAGCGGCACGGCAAAGCTGCCGAGCGATTTTCTCAGTTTCTGCATACGCGGCCGCCTCACTTTCCGGTCATGGCAAGACTGATCTCCGCAACGGGAGGATTCTTGCCGGAAAATTCGCCCATGATCTGCCCCTCAAAGATGACGAGGATGCGGTCGGACATCTCCAGGATCTCGTCAAAGTCGGCGCTGATCAGGAGGATGCCCACGCCGCGGCCGCGGGCGGCGACCATCTGGTCATGGACAAAGCGCGTCGCGCCGATATCGAGCCCGCGCGTCGGATGCGCCACCACCAGCAGATCCGGCTCCGACTCCAGCTCCCGGGCCAGGATGACCTTCTGCTGGTTGCCGCCGGAGAGGCTGCGCACGTCCTGCGCCACGGACTGGCATCTGATGTCATATTTGCGGATCATTTCATCGGCATAGGCGCCGATGGCGCGTTTTTTGAGCAGCAGGCCGCCCTTCCGGCTGAAGCGCGGGTCGGCCGTGGCCTTCAGGATCAGGTTCTCCGCGATGCTCATGTCGCCCACCAGGCCCTGCAGGTTCCGGTCCTCCGGCACATGCGACACGCCCGCGCGGATGAAGTCGTTGGGATCAAAGACGGCGACCTTCCTGCCGTCCATCCGCACCTCGCCGGCGTCCGGGGCGATGACGCCCGTGACCAGCTGCGCCAGCTGTGTCTGGCCGTTGCCGTCCACGCCCGCAATGCCCACGATCTCGCCGGGGCGGACGCACAGGCTCACGTCCGAAAGGCCGTTGTGCTTGGCCTGCTTGTGGTAGTCCACGTTCCGCAGCTCCACGATGGGCGCGCCTTCGGCCTCCGTCTTTTCATAGCGTGAGGCGGAGAGCTCCCGGCCGATCATCATGGCGGCCAGCTTCCGGCCGTCGGTCCCGGCGCGGTCGACGGTCCCCACCACCTCCCCCAGGCGGAGGACGGTGATGCGGTCGGAGATCTGGAGCACCTCGCGCATTTTATGGCTGATGAAGATGATGCTCTTGCCCTCGGAGACGAGCTTGCGCATGATGGCGAACAGGCCCTCCACCTCAATGTCGGTCAGGGCGGCGGAGGGTTCGTCCAGGATCAGCAGATCCGCCCCGTGATAGAGCGCCTTGAGGATCTCCGTCCTCTGCTGCTCGCCCACGGAGATCTCGGTGATGAGCTTGTCCAGCTCCACCTCCAGGCCGTATTTTTCCATCAGCTCCTCGATCTCCCTGCGCCGGGCGGCGCGGTCGATGAAGATGCCGCGGACATTCTTGTCCCCCAGGATGATGTTGTCGAACACCGTCATGGCCTCCACCAGCATGAAGTGCTGATGCACCATGCCGATGCCGAGCCGGACGGCCTGGCTGGGCGACTCGATGCGGACCTCCTTGCCCCGGAGGAAGATCCTGCCCTCCGTGGGCTGATAGAGACCGATGAGGATGTTCATGAGCGTCGATTTTCCGGCGCCGTTTTCTCCGGTAATGGCGATTTTATCGCCCCGTTTTACGGTCAGAGAAAGAGGCTTAAATAATGGAACGGTGTAGCCCGCCTCAAGA
>CADCOJ010000067.1 GCA_902803075.1 Oscillospiraceae bacterium
CCTCGGCGTGGTGCTGGTCGCCGCCTCGGCGGTGAGCGTTGCGTCCGGCCGCCTGATCGACCGGATGGGGAAGCTCCGCTGCCTGCTGCCGGCGGCTGCCGTGATGCTCGCGGGGCTGATCGGCATGTATTTCGCGCGGACGATGACGGCGGTGATCCTGGCCGGATGCGTGATGATGAGCGGCTATATGCTCCTGACCGCGATCCTGAACGGCATCATCCGCGACCGCACGCCCGCCGGAAAGGCCGGCCATTTCCAGGGCATCCGCATGATCTTCGGCGTTCTGCTGCCCATGATCGTCGGGCCGGTGATCGGCGCGGCCGTTATCCGCGGGTCGGACTCCACCTATGTCGATCTGGGCGTGGTCAAGACTGTGCCCACGCCCGCCATCTTCCTGGCGGCGGGGGCGGTGCTGCTTCTGCTGCTGCCGCCGGTGATCGGGATGCGCAGGCTGGACGCTGTGCGGCGGAAGATCGAGGCGGCGCTGGGCGGCCGGATCCCGGAGGGGGAAGATGTTTCCGTCGGCGTCATCGGCGGAAAGGACGGCCCTGCCGTTGTGATCCGGAGCGGAAAGGATGACCGGGGCCATGTGTGATCTTATGACCGTTTGGGGCGAACGGCTGGACCCTGCGCGGGTCCTGCCGGAATACCCGCGCCCGCAGCTGGTGCGGGACAGTTATGTAAACTTAAACGGCCGCTGGGACTATGCCATCACGGCCTCTGCGGAGCAGCCGGAGCGCTGGGACGGGGAGATCCTTGTGCCGTTTTCGCCGGAGGCGCCGCTGTCCGGCGTGGGCCGGACGCTTCTGCCGGGGGAGTACCTCTGGTACCGGAGGGAGCTGCCGGAGCTGCGTGCGCCGGGCAGGCGGACGATCCTGCAGTTCGGCGCTGCGGATCAGCAGGCCGACGTCTTTGTGAACGGCCGGCACGTCTGCTCGCATCTGGGCGGCTACACAGCGTTTTCCGCTGATGTGACAGAGTTCCTGGAGGAGCGGAGCATCCTGACCGTCCGTGTGCAGGACGGGACGGACACGACGCCGTATTCGCGCGGCAAGCAGAAAATGAAGCGCGGCGGCATCTGGTACACGCCGCAGAGCGGGCTGTGGCAGACGGTCTGGGCGGAGCTGGTGCCGGAGGCGCATGTGCGCGCCGTTGTCTTTACGCCGGAGCTGCCGCAGGGCGTCGTCCGGTGGAAGCTCGACGCGCCGGGGCCGCAGGGCGCCTGCGTGGAGATCTCCCTGCATGGCGCGGCTGTCGCCTCGGGGACGTGCGACGCGCGGGGCGAAGGGTCCGCGCGGATCGCGCCGGAGAATCTGCGCCTCTGGACGCCGGAAACGCCCGAGCTCTATGATGTGCAGATCCGTCTGGGGGAGGACTGCGTGCGCAGCTACTTTGCCATGCGTACCGTTTCCGTCGGGCCGGATGAGCGCGGGACGATGCGCCTGCTGCTCAACGGCAGGCCGTATTATCAGCATGGCGTGCTCGACCAGGGCTACTGGCCGGACGGGCTTTACACTGCGCCGAGCGACGAGGCGATGATCTATGACATCCGCCTCATGAAGGAGCTGGGCTTCAACCTGCTGCGCAAGCACATCAAGATCGAGCCCATGCGCTGGTACTACCACTGCGACCGGCTCGGGATGCTCGTGTGGCAGGACATGGTCTCGGGCGGCGGGAGCTACGACCCACTGACCGTCACCGCGCCGCTGCTGACAGGCATCCATTGCCGGGACAGCGCCTACCGGCGCTTTGCCCGGGAGGACGCAGCCGGCCGCGCGCAGTATAACGCGGAGCTGACCGAGATGATCCTGCAGCTGCGCAACTGCCCGTGCATCGTCCTGTGGGTCGCGTTCAACGAGGGCTGGGGCCAGTTTGACGCCGCCCGTGCGCTCGAACGGATCACGGCGCTGGACCCCACGCGCCCGGTGGATCATGCCAGCGGCTGGCACGACCAGGGCGTCGGGCCGGTCAGGAGCCTGCATGTCTATTTCAGGCCCTACCGCTTCCGGCCGGACCGGAAGGGGCGGGCGGTGCTGCTGTCGGAGTTCGGGGGCTATCAGCTGCCTGT
Source organism: Oscillospiraceae bacterium (assembly GCA_902803075.1). Lineage (GTDB taxonomy): Bacteria > Bacillota > Clostridia > Oscillospirales > Oscillospiraceae > CAG-170. Next base: position 2,069 of record CADCOJ010000067.1, read on the forward strand.
CGCCGGCCATACATTCAGCAAAAAAAGCTTCGGCTACCGGGGCTGCCGGACGCCGGAGGCGCTTGCAGCGGCTGTGCGCAGGCTCTATGAGACGCAGATCCTCCCCGCAAAGCAGGCGGGGCTCTGCGCCAGCGTCTATACGCAGCTCAGCGACGTTGAGGACGAGCTCAACGGCTTCGTCACCTACGACCGGAAGGTCGTGAAGCTGCCGAAGGCAGCTCTGCGCGAGATCGCGCTGGAGCTGCGCGGCTCATAAACAAACGGAAAGAGAGGAAACAGGAGTGTCTCTGACGACCAGATACCTGCAGTATATCGCGGAGATCTGCGAGGGTACGCGCGCAGCGCCGGAGCCCATTGCGCTGCACGAGACGGACGATCTCAAAAAGGCCATGGAGCTGCAGGAGCAGATCTCCGGCATGGGGATCCCGGCGTTCGTCGCCGCCTGCGCCCGGCAGGACGGGACGCAGATCCCGCAGGAGGAGTATGATGCGTTCCACCCGGAGGAACTGCAGGCGGCGCTGGCGGAGCTGGCCGCACAGGCCGAAGCGCAGGCGCCCGCTGCAAAGCCGGCGGCGGAGGAGCCCGTCAAAAGCGAGATCCGGGATATTTATGAGGTCTTTCTCGACGGCGTCTGCCTGGACGACAGGCTCGTGCAGTATCTCATCGACATCCTGCGCCGCGGCGCAAAGGATGAATTTGCCACCCTCAGCCATGTGGCGGCCCGGACGGTGCTGGATATGGACGAATTCCTTGCCTGGCTGGCCAATATGGAGCTGCTTGCAGACGAGGAGGAGCGCGCCTGTGCCTGCGTGATGGACGCATGCCTGGACAGGCTCTGGCGCGAGGGGCAGAAGGAGCTTGCCGCCGCGCTCATTGCCGGCGATGAGACCACCTTCCGCATCTTCCGCGCGGAGGCGCCGGAGCTCATCCACCTGCCGCAGGCGACCTTTGCATGGTACTGCAAAAACTATCTGGACCGGTATTATCCCGTCCGTTTCCTGATCCGCTGCGGCGGCGCGGCGCTTCCGGAGAGAAGAAAGGAGTCTTGAGCATGGAACCCATTTATGTGACCGGCCACCGCAACCCCGACACGGACTCCATCGTGGCGGCAATGGCCTATGCCGCGCTGCGCAACGCGCTGGGCGACCGGGAATATGTTGCCGCACGCCTGGGCCATGTGTCCGACGAGACAAAGCATGTGCTTGACCGGTTCGGCTTTGAGCCGCCGGTGCGCATCCGGACGATGCGCACGCAGGTGAGCGATCTGGACTATGACACGCCGCCCGCGCTTTCCAAGGCGGTCACCGTGAGCCGGGCCTGGGACACGCTGCAGGGCAACAGCAGCATCCCGTCCATCCCTGTGGCGAACGACGACGGCACACTCTTCGGCATGCTCTCCACAAAGGAGATCGCGGAATATGACATGAGCACGCTGGCCAGGCCCCGGGTGGACGACATCCCGGTGTTCAACCTGCTGAGCGTGCTGGACGGCAAGATCATCAATGAAGCCGGCTATCTGGTCGACAAGGTCAGCGGCGAGGTTTCCATCGCGCTGCCGCAGCATAATGAGAATCTGCTCTTCGGCGGGGAGGATTCCATCGTCATCGTGGGCGAGCAGCCGGAGATGGCGCGCCGTGCCATCGAGAAAAACGTCAGCTGCCTGATCGTCTGCCAGGCGGAGCTTCCGCCGGAGCTGCGCACGCTGAAAACGACGACCTGCATCCTCTCCACACCGCTGGACGCCTTCAAGGCCGCGCGGATGGTCTACCATGCCATTGAGATCTCACGCGTGTGCCGCACCTGGGAGATCGAGGCGTTCCACCTGACGGATTTCCTGGACGATGTGCGCGAGGTCGTGCTCAAAAGCCGCCACCGCAGCTATCCCATCCTGGATGAGAACGACAAGGTCGTGGGCACGCTCTCCCGGTATCATCTCATCAAACCGCGCCGCAAGCGCGTGGTGCTTGTGGACCACAATGAGATGTCCCAGTCCGTTCCCGGGCTGGAGCAGGCCGAGATCCTCGGCATCATCGACCATCACCGTCTGGCCGACATCCAGACCGGCAGCCCGGTGTTCTTCCGCAACGAGCCCGTCGGCTCCACGGCGACGATCATTGCCGGCATGTTCCAGGAAAAGGGGCTCATGCCGTCGGAAAACATGGCGGGACTGATCGCCGCGGCGATCGTGGCGGATACCGTCATGTTCAAATCTCCCACGGCCACGCTCCGCGACCACCGCATGGCCGAGCGCATGGCGCGCATCGCCAACGTCTCGCTTGAGGAGCTTGGCCGGGAGATCTTCTCCGCCTCCATCTCCGACGACAAGCCCGCCCAGGAGCTGCTGTTCACCGATTTCAAGGATTTCCACATCGCGGACCATGATTTCGGCATCAGCCAGATCACCTGCATCGACTCTTCGCGGATGCTGCAGCGGAAGGACGAGTTCCTTGCGCTGATGCGGCAGACCATGGAGGAGCGCGGCTTCACGCTCATGATCCTTATGCTGACGGACGTGCTGCTTGAGGGCACACAGATCCTCTATGTCGGCGATGAGGACATTTTCTCGCAGGCGTTCGGCGCGGAGCTGAAGGAGCACACCTGCTTCCTGCCCGGCGTGGTGTCGAGAAAAAAACAGGTCGTGCCGTCGCTGTCGGCTCTCTGGGGCTGAGCCCGGATGAGACGGCGGGAGGGAGGGCTCTGTGCCGCCTGGGCACTCGGGCTCGGCGGGAGCTTCATTCTGATCGCGATGGCCGTGATGCGGCGTCTTGGCGGCGTGCCATGGTTTCTGTTCAGCAGCGCGCAGCGGCTCGTGTTCGGGCTGGCGGCGCTGGCGGTGCTGTGCCGCCTGCGGCAGGAGCCTGCCCGGGCGGTGCTCGGCCTGCGCGGCTGGAAGCAGGCGCTGGGCGGAGCAGCGGGCTTTTTGCTCTACTGCGCGTATTACGCGATCCTGTTCTGCTCCGGCCTCGGGCCGATGCAGGGGCTGACGGCGGGGCTGCTCGTCTCGCGCATCATCCTGCAGCAGCTCACCACGGGCTTTTTTGAGGAGCTGGTGTTCCGCGGGCTGCTGCTTGAGGGCTATTTCCGTGCAGGCCCCCGGACGGCGGCGCGCCGCGTCGGGTATGCGGCGCTGAGCTTCCTGGTCTTCGGGCTGCTGCATGTGGTCACGGGCTGGAGCACCTGGATGTTCCTCTTCACAGGCGCGGTGGGCTTTGCGTTTGCGGCCTGCTTCCTGTGCTCGCACAATCTGCTGGTCCCGATGCTCCTGCACGCCGCATACGACATCCCGGCGAATCTGACCTCGTATATCGCGTGGAACAGCACGCCGGCCTTTGCGGCGCTCAATGCGTGGACCTGGGCTGCGGTCGCCGCCATGTGCGCGGTGTCGCTGTGGATGCTGCTGCGAAAAGAACGGACAGACCAGGCGTAAACAACGATCGTCCGCGGCACGTGCCGCGGACGATTTGCTTATCCGGTTTCTGTCAGGATCCGGTCGAGCGAGACGGGGGCAACCGGCTCATAGACGCTGCCCCGCAGCCGTTCCCCAAATACGGCCGCAAGCGTATCCGGATGCTCGATCAGCCATAGCTTCTGCGCCTTTGAGAGCGTTTTGATGAGCGCCTCCAGGCGCAGGGCGCTGGCGCGGGAATCGGTGCGCCAGAGCGCATCCAGCTCGCAGACCGGATGCGTGCGCGTATATTTGGCGCAGAGCGCTCCGCGCCCGAGATGCTCCTGCATGCGCCGGCGGATATCGGCGGCAATGCCGGTATAGTGCGAGCCGTCGGTGCAGCGGACGATATAGACGCAGTACATCTCAAAGCTCCGCCCGTTCGGACAAAGCGTTCGCCAGCGCCGCAAAGCGCGGGATATCCAGCGTCTCCCCGCGCACGGCCGGGTCGATGCCCGCGCCGCAGAGAACATCGGTCAGTTCCTGCCTGGAAAGCGGGAACGCGGCGGCCAGGCAGTTGAGGAGCGTCTTGCGCCGCTGGGCAAAGGCGGCCTTCACCACGCGGAAGAACATCTGCTCGTTCGCCACCCGGCAGGGCGGCGCACTGCGGACATTCAGGCGGAGCACGGCGCTTGTGACCTTCGGCTGCGGGATGAAGCTCGACGGCGGAACGTCGAACAGCAGCGCGGGCTCTGCATAATACTGGCAGAAGACGCTGAACGCGCCGTATTCCGCCGTGCCGGCCTGCGCGCAGATGCGCTGCGCGACTTCCTTCTGCACCATGACGGTGACGGCGCTGAAGCAGCGGGACTCCAGCAGCGCAGCAAGAACGGGCGTTGTGATGTAGTACGGGAGATTGGCGCAGGCAATGGGGCGCAGCGAGGGGAAAGCGCCCTGCACAAGCGCGGGGATGTCCGTCTTGAGGATGTCCCCAAAACGGATCTCCACATTCGGATGCTCCGCCATCGTCTCCCGCAGGACGGGCCGCAGCCGCTCGTCAAGCTCCACCGCCACGACCTTTCCGGCGCGCAGCGCAAGCTCCCGCGTCAGGCAGCCGATCCCCGGGCCGACCTCCAGCACGCCGCATGATGCGTCGGCGCCGGATTCCGCCGCGATGCGCGCCGGCACGCGGGCGTCGGTCAGGAAATTCTGTCCCTTGGCCTTGGAAAAATGAAATCCGTGGCGCGTCAAAAGCGCGCGGATGTCGCTGATATTGCAAAGATCCATGAAAAATCCACCCTTCATCGTGGTTATCATACCAGATGAAGGGCGGTTTTTCAACGTGTTTTGATCGGATCAGGCTTCCGGCTCCACCCAGACGCTCACATGGCGCGCGCCCCACTGGACGCACGCGTCATAGGACGGGCCCATGTAAATATCGACGACATAGGGATGCTCCATCATGTTTGTTCCGGTGTCCTCGGCATAGAAATCGCCCACAAGCGTTCCGTCGTCCAGGAAGAGCCAGACGTGGGTGCCGTAGGGGATCACGCCGGGGTTTACGGCGAGCGTGCGGTGCTCGGTGGTGTAGGTCCCGGTGGCGGTGGTGCCCGTCACGCAGTATGCGGTGGCGATGAACGTGTCCAGAAGCTCCAGATCCGGCGGCACATCCTCCGTGTCGGAGCGTTCCTCCGCTTCGGCGTGCTGGACGCCCGGCTTGACGATGGGCTCCTGCGCAGGATATGGGACGACGGTGACGGGCAGTTCAATGGCGGCGGGCGCCTCATGCGGCGCGGGATCGCCGGTGCGGGACGGCGCGGCTGCGGCCGACTGTATCTCTGTCTGCGGCGCAGCCCTGCCGCTTCCTGCCGCTGCGGCCAGGATCACGCCGGCGCACATCAGTGCGGCCAGGCAGAGCGGAAGAATGCTGCGTCTGTGGGTTCGGGTCATGCGGGCTGCCTCCTTTCGGTCCGTCAATGTCCGCACGGCGCGTGCAGATCATGACGAAAGATTACAAAATAGTTACGAATCGCAACATATAGGACAGTATAGCGTTTTTCTGAAAAAAGTCAAGAAAAAAAGGCGGAATCCCGCCGGAGGGACAAAAAGTCCCCCGCATCGGCGCCGTCCGCCATGGGCGGCTCCGGCAAAAACCATTTGACAGACTGCAAAAAACGTGCTATTATATCTCGCGAAAAAAGGCGCTGACGAAGACACGTTCCTGCATGGCATCGCATCAGAGAGGGGCTCGCGCGGTGAAAGAGCTCTTGCGCATCCGGCAGGGATACCGCTTCCGAGCCGCGGCATGGAACCAAGTATGTGCCGCCGGGTTCTCCCGTTACAGAGATCACGAGCGACGGCGCATGCGCCGTAAGCAGGGTGGAACCGTGGAGCGTTGATCGCCTCACCCCTGACACAGGCAGGGGCGGGGCTGTTTTTTTACCCGCCCGCAAAACAGGGAGGTTTTTATCATGTCCGAAGAAAACATCTACACGTTTGAGAACGAGCAGTACCGCAAGACCTACTGGCACTCCTGCTCGCATGTCCTGGCGCAGGCCGTCAAGCGCCTGTATCCCGAGGTCAAGCTGGCCATCGGCCCGGCCATCGACAACGGCTTCTATTACGACTTCGACGCCCCCTTCAACTTCACCCAGGAGCATCTGACGGCCATTGAGGCGGAGATGCGCAAGATCTGCAAGGAAAAGCTGAAGATCGAGCGCTTTGAGCTGCCGCGGGCGGAGGCTGTCGCCTTCATGCAGGAGCGGGAGGAGCCCTATAAGGTCGAGCTGATCAACGATCTGCCCGAGGGCGAGGTCATTTCCTTCTACAGGCAGGGCGAGTTCACCGACCTGTGCGCCGGCCCGCATCTTGACTCCACCGGCCGGATCAAGGGCAACGCCATCAAGCTCACGCAGTGCTGCGGCGCTTACTGGCGCGGCGACTCCAACCGCAAGATGCTCCAGCGCATCTATGCCGTCGCATTCCAGAAGAAGGAAGACCTTGACGCCTACCTGGAGCAGCAGGCGGAGGCGCTCAAGCGCGACCACAACAAGATCGGCCGCGAGCTGGAATACTTCACCACCGTCGACGTCATTGGCCAGGGTCTGCCGATCCTGCTGCCGAAGGGCGCGCGCACGATCCAGCTTCTGCAGCGCTGGGTCGAGGATGTGGAGCAGTCGAGAGGGTATCTGCTGACCAAGACGCCGTATATGGCCAAGCGCGACCTGTACAGGATCTCCGGCCACTGGGACCACTACCGCGACGGCATGTTCATCCTGGGCGATCCGGACGACGAGACGAAGGACTGCTATGCGCTCCGCCCCATGACCTGCCCGTTCCAGTACCAGGTCTATCTGAACCGCCAGCGCTCCTACCGCGACCTGCCTATGCGTCTGGGCGAGACGTCCACGCTCTTCCGCAACGAGGACTCCGGCGAGATGCACGGCCTGATCCGCGTGCGTCAGTTCACGATCTCCGAGGGCCATCTGATCCTTCGCCCGGATCAGCTGGAGGAGGAGTTCCGCGGCTGCCTGGAGCTGGCGAAATACTGCCTGGGCACCGTCGGCATGCTGGATAAGTGCACGTTCCGCTTCTCCCAGTGGGACCCGGCAAACCCCAACAACAAGTATGAGGGCACGGCCGAGCAGTGGAACGAGGCGCAGCGCGTCATGGGCCAGATCCTGGACGACCTGGGCGTTGACTACACCGTCGGCATCGATGAGGCCGCATTTTACGGCCCGAAGCTCGATATCCAGTACAACAACGTCTACGGCAAAGAGGACACCATCGTCACCATCCAGATCGACATGCTCCTGGCTGAGCGCTTCGGCATGTACTATATTGACGAGAACGGCGAAAAGAAGCTGCCGTATATCATCCACCGCACGAGCCTTGGCTGCTACGAGCGCACGCTCGCGTATCTGCTGGAGACGTATGCCGGCGCGCTGCCCACATGGATGGCGCCGGAGCAGGTGCGCTTCCTGCCGGTCACGGACCGCGCCATCGACGCCTGCCGCGCGCATGCGCAGCGTCTGACGGAGATGGGCTTCCGCACGACGGTGGACGACCGGGGCGAGAAGATCGGCAAGAAGATCCGCGATGCGCAGATGGAGAAGATCCCGTATATGATCGTCATCGGCGACCGCGACATCGAGGCCGGCACGCTTTCGCCGCGTCACCGCTCCGACGGCGAGCTCGGAGCCATGAGCTTCGACGCCTTTGCAGCGCTGCTGCGCGACGTGGTGGACAACAAGCTGAAAAAGTAAGCTTCCCGGAGAGCCGCTCCCGCCGCATTCCAAGCCGGAATGCGGCGGGATTTTTTTGACGGAAGCGGTCGGAACACGGCGCATTCTTCCTTGTGTTCCGTGCGCCGGCATGGTATAATGCTTCGCAGACGAAGGATGGGCGGTGAGTGTTTGAAGCGCGGCTTGATTTTACGGATGATCGCCTGCGCCGGCATTGTGTCGGCGCTTCTTTCGGGCTGCGGCGCGGCGCAGTCCGACGCCCGCAGGGCGGAGCTGGAGCAGGGCAGGGCATATCTGCGCGCACTGGAGCAGAGAGACCCCAACGAGGTGACGCAGGAGCTGCGGCGGCTGCGGCTGGAAAAGCTGCAGGCCGAACGCGCCGAGCGGGAGCAGGAGCTGATGGACAACCGCGACGCGGTCTGGCAGGAGTTCCGGGACTATGCGATCCTCGGCGACTCGCGCGCCATCGGATTTTATTATTATGACTTCCTGGAAAAAGAGCGCGTGCTGGCCGGCGGCGGTGAGACGATCGCTGACGTGCCGGATCATCTGGAGCAGCTCCGGGCGCTCGATCCTGCGTATGTGTTCCTCTGCTACGGCGTCAACGACGTCGGCATCGGCTACTGGAAAACGAGCGGGGAATATGCTGCAGCCATGGCGGATACGGTGCGCCTGCTGCAGGCGGAGCTGCCGGACGCCACAATCATTGTCAGCTCGCTCCTGCCCGCGCAGGAGGTGGCCTTCCAGAAAGGACCCGCCTGGCGGAACATCCCGGAATACAGCCATGCCGTGCAGGACTGGTGCAAGGAGAACGGCGTCTGCTTTGCGGACAACGACCAGATCGCCGCCGACCACGCCGGACTCTATCAGCCGGACGGCGTCCATCTGCAGCCGGAGTTCTATCCATACTGGGGCGTGAACCTGATCATTGCATCCTGGGGGGAGCTTGCGGATGAATAAAACAGTCTTTCTTGCCATCGGGCGCTGGCTGACGGCGCTGGCGATTCTCGCCCTGCTGGCGGGCTTTCTCCTGCGCGCGCCTGCGGCCGATGCGCCCTTCGCGCAGATCCGTCAGGCCGTTCTCTCCGCAGCCGATCTGAACGACACCGTGGAGGCGGACGAGCAGATGGTGCGCAGGCTCTATGGCATCGACCCGTCCGTGCTGGACGGATGCGTGCTCTTCTGCCCGTCGTCCAACATGGACGCGCGGGAGCTCCTGCTCGTGCGCGTGCGTGATGAGACGCAGCGCGAGGCCGTGCAGGCGGCCATCCAGGCCCGCATCGAGACGCAGAAGGCCGCCTTTGACGGCTACGCCGCGGAGCAATATGACCTGATGGTGAACCACAGCGCCGTGGAGACGGCCGGCAACACGATCCTCTTTGTCGTCGGCGCGTCGAGCGCGGACACCGTCCGGGCGTTCCGCGCCGCTGCATACGGGAGGGCTTCGTGATGTCGTTTACCGATCTGATCTTCCCGTTTGTGTTCCTTCCGGCCTGCCTGCTTGTGTACCACCTTCTGCCCCGCGCCTGCAAGAGTGCGGCGCTGCTTGCGTGCAGCCTGCTGTTTTTTGCGTGGGGAACGCCGCAGTATCTGCTCCTGCTGATCCTGAGCATCCTGCTCAACTACTTCGCCGCGCTGGAGATCAGCTGCTGTCTGGAGCAGGAGCGTCGCGGCCGCGCGAAGCTCGTTCTGGCGCTGACGGTGCTGATGGACCTGCTCCCGCTGGTTTTTTTCAAATATTATGCCGCGCTGGCCGCGGCGTTGAATGCACGGTTTTCCCTGTCGCTTCCCGTGCACGATCTGCCCGC
>CADCOJ010000068.1 GCA_902803075.1 Oscillospiraceae bacterium
CCGGCTCACGCCTGCATGCTCAGCCGCACCTGCCTGCGGACGCAGGCGTTCCGGAACTCCGTCTGCTCCTCCTCCGTCTGCGGCTGATACGGCGTGACCGGCGTGGGCCGGTCGTCCGCACCCAGCGCAACGAACACCACATACGCGCGGTTGATGAGCTCGCGGGAGCCGTCCAGCCGCTCCACCATGCTGTCCACCCGCACCTCCAGCGACGTGCGCCCCGTCCAGGTGACGGCGGCCTCCTGCACGATCGTATCGTTCAGAAACGCAGGCTTGAGAAATGTCAGATTGTCGATGCACACCGTCGTCACGGCGCAGCCGGTATAGCGGCGCGCAGCCACCGCGCCGATCACGTCGATCCAGGCCATGATCTGCCCGCCGAACAGGCGCGGCCTGCGGTATCCGTTGCAGTGCTGCGGCATGACGATCTGGACGCCCGTGGTGATGTCTCTCATGGATCGGCCTCCCCTCCTGATGCTGCCTGTATTGTACCATCGTATCCGCCGTTCGTCAAATCCGGTGCGGAAGGTTTGACGGATCCCCGGCGCAGATGGTACAATGGAGCTGACCTGTGCTGAAAGGACGGTGAAGACCCATGCTTCCGATCCCGCAGCCCCTCTGGGGCCAGTGGCTCCCCGGGGAACGGCTCTATGCCTCCGGGGCTACGGAGGTCTATGCGCTCACGCGCGCGCAGGGCACTGCCCGTTCCTGCGTCGTCAAGTGCGTCCGCATCCCCGCCGGCCGGCCGGAGCTTCTGGAGGCCGCGCGGGAGCAATGCCGCGTGCAGCAGCGCATGGCAGACTCCGGACACGCCGTGCAGATCCTGGACGACTGCGTCCTCCCGGACGGCGGCGGCACGCTGGTCCTTCTGCGCATGGAGCGGCTGGACTGCCTGCAGGAGCTGCTGCGCCAGGGGGCCGGATTCTCCGACGGCGAGATCCTGCAGCTGGCGAAGGATCTGCTGCAGGCGCTGGTCTTTGCCGCGCGGATGAACGTCGTCCACCGCGACATCAAGCCCGCCAACATCTACCGCACGCCCTCCGGCGTTTATCAGCTCGGGGATTTCGGCATCGCCTCGCGCGCCGACGCGCCCGCGCCCTTCACCGGCGGCACCGCCGCCTATCTTGCCCCGGAGACGGCGGGCGGAAAACCGGCGGACGCCCGGTCCGACCTGTATGCGCTGGGCGTGGTGCTCTATCAGCTTTTGAACGGCGGCTTCCTCCCGCTTACGGACGGAGCCTCCTCCTATACCGACATCGAACACACGATCTCCGCGCGTCTGCGCGGCAGGAAGCTCCCGCCCCTGCGGCGCGGGTGCCGCGCGCTGCGCCGCGCCGTGATGCGCGCATGCGAGCCGGATCCACGGCGGCGCTGGCAGTCCGCCGCGCAGATGCTGCGCGCGCTCACGCAGCCGGAGCGGCCCGTATGGCCGGCTGTGCTGGCCTGCGGAGCGTGCCTGGCGGCCGGTCTGCTGGCCGGGCGGCTTTTGCCGGGGCGCACGCCCGCGCAGCCGCCTTCCTCCGCGCAGGAGCCGTCCGCCGCTGCCGGCATGCCGCAGGAGCCTGCGGCGGAGCATCGCTATGAATTTGTCGCCCAGGCGCTCAGCTGGGACGAGGCGCGCATCTGGTGCGAAGCGCGCGGGGGCCATCTGGCCGTCGTCACCTCCGCGGAGGAGTCTGAGCAGATAAAGACGCTGCTGGCGGAGCACGGCGCGTCGGCGGCCTGGCTGGGCGCAAACAAGCTCAACGCCGCCAACGGCTTCCAATGGGTGACGGGCGAGCCGTTTTCCTATGCGGAATGGGGCCCCGGCGAGCCGAACAACACCAACAACGCCGAGCACTATCTGATGGTGATGGACACGGCGCCGCAGGGCTACGTCTGGAACGACTCGCGCCTGAACGGCATGGAGATGTTCGCAGGCACGGTGTGCGGTTTCCTCTGCGAATGGGAGGCGCCGGCGCCGTGAACGAAGCGTTCCCCACCGCCGTCATCCGCGACGCGGCCGAGCGCGCGGAATCGGCCCAGGCGCTGCTGGAGGTGCTCCGGCAGTATGACGGAGCTTTTCTCCGCTGGCCGGAGACGTTCCGCTCCCTGATGGAGCAAAGCGGCATGAGCTATGTGCGCCTGGCGGCCCGCAGCGGCCTGAGCCGCAACACGCTCAGCCGCTGGTGCGCCGGCAGCGCCGCGCCGCGCTCCCGGGAAAGCTATGTCCGGCTCGGCTTCGGCTTTGCCATGACGTCGGCGCAGACCAGCCGCCTGCTGGTGCGCTGCGGCGGATACCCGGCGCTCTATGCGCGCGACCTGTTCGACGCCGCGTGCATCTTCCTGCTGGACAGGGGCGGCGCGTCCTATGACGCGGCCGAGGCGCTCTATGCGCGCTGCCTGCGCCATCTGGACCCTTCCGCCGACCCCCCGCCGCAGCTGGCGACCGATCAGGCAGACGCGCAGATCCGCAGTCTTCTGACCGAGGAGGCGTTTGAAGCGTATGTCCGGGCGCACACGGCGGATTTCGGCCGCCCGCGCGCGCAGCTGCGCGCCTTTGTCCGTCAGCGGCTGGAGGCGCTCGGCTGCGACCCCGCCACCGGCCGCATCCGGTCGGTCCACGGCTGCTTTGCGGACGGCGCCGTGGCCGCGCGCTTTGAAAAAGACGTCTCCCTTCTCCTGCGGCACGGCACGGTGCTGCGCAGGCAGCGGCTGCTGAGTCTCGGCGTGCAGCTCGGTCTGTCGCTTCCGGAGCTCGATACCTTCCTGACGCTTGCGGGAATGGAGCCGCTCTGCGCCAGGAACCGGGTGGAGTGCACCCTCATCTATGCGCTGCAGCAGCTCAGCCTGCTGCATCCCGAGCTGGAGCTTGCGCGCGCCGTCCGCCTGCAGGCCGTCGTCCGCGATCCGGACGCAGCCCGGCAGCTGCGGGATCTTGCCGAACGCTATCTGCGCGGCTGCTACCGGACCGAGCCGGACGGCTGCGAGAGCGCGGCGGATTATCTGCGCGCGCTGCTGGCGGAGCTCTCCCCGGAGGATGCGGACGAGCTCGCCCGGCTGCTGGGCTGAATGCACCATTCACGAAAAATCAGGCTCCCGCGATATGCTATACTCGCGGGAGCCTGGTTTTTTCGGAGGGATGGGCATGGATTGGATCAAGCTCTGGGTCGAACACGTCGTCTATCCGCTCATGGAGCGGTTCACACACAACCGCGTCCGGGCCTGCACGGCCGCGCTCCTTGCGACCGAGCGCACAGGCGCGGCGCAGGTGCAGCTCCGGCGTCTTGCGGAGCATCTGAATCTTTGCGCGCGGCATGTCCCGGCCTTCCGCGCGCTGCGGGACGTGCCCGTCGACGCGGATCCCTTCGGCGCGCTGCAGACGCTCGCGCCGCTTGCAAAGGCGGCCATCCGCCGCGCCCCGGAGCAGTTCCGGAACGAAGAGATCCCCGCGCACGCGCTGATCGAGAACCGCTCGGGCGGCTCCACCGGGGAGCCCCTGCGCTTTTTCATGACGCGGCAGAACGTGGAATGGTATGAGGCCGCGCGCTGGCGCGGCCTGTCCTGGTGGAACATCACCTTCGGCAGCCGCTGCCTCATGGTCTGGGGCGCGCCGGTGGAGCTGGGGCGGATGCAGCTTGCGCGCTTCCGTCTCCGGGAGCGTTTCCTCAAAAACCGCGTCATCCTCTCGGCCTACGGCCTGGACGTGCGGAAAGCAGATGCCTACGCGCGTCTGCTGCGCCGCTTCCGCCCGGAATATCTCTATGGCTACGCCTCGGCGCTGTGCGCGCTGGCGCAGATCCTCCCGGCGCCCATGCCGGAGCTGCGGCTGAAGGCCGTCGTCTCCACCGCCGAGACGCTCGCGCCGGAGCAGCGCGCGCTGCTGGCGCGCACGTTCGCCTGCCCGGTGGTCAACGAATACGGCGCGCGCGACGCGGGGATCCTGGCCTTTGAATGTCCCTGCGGGCGCATGCACCTGACGCAGGAAAACGCCGTGCTCGAGATCCTGGACCCGGTCACGCATGCGCCGGTCCCGCCCGGGACGGCCGGCACGGTGGCGGTGACGGATCTGACGAACGACGCCATGCCGCGCCCGCGGTATCTGCTGGGGGACATAGCGGCCCTTGATCCCGCGCCATGCCCGTGCGGCAGGCGCCTGCCGGTGCTGTGTCCGCCCGAGGGGCGCGAGGACGCGCTGCTGCAGCTGCCGGACGGCACGCTGGTGCACGGGAGCCTGGTGGACAAGCTGTCCAGGCGGTACGGCAGCGTCCGGCAGGTCCGTCTGGAGCAGAACGATCCCGGCCACGCAGAGCTTCTGCTCGTCCAGACGATGCGCGATGCGGAGCAGGCGCAGGCGCTGCTGCGCGAGATTCAGGCGCGTCTGCCCGGCGTGCAGGTCACGCTGCGCACCGTATCGTCCATCGCCCCGGAGCCGTCCGGCAAGCGCCTGTGCGCCACGCGGCGCTTCCCGCTGCGCAGGCCGTAAGACGGGTGCGGCGCACAAAGCGCCCGGCTTCCATACGGGAGCCGGGCGCCGGTTTTTGCTGTTTACTGTTTTTTGAGCTGCTTCTGCAGCCAGTCCTTACCGTCCACGAAGCGGGAGACGATGTAGCTGACCACATAGTCGCCGGAGGCGTTGATCATGGTTGCAGGCGGGTCGACCAGATTGCCGATGGCCACGAGGATGGGGAAGGCCAGCTCCATCTGGTTCGGGAAGAAGATCGAGCAGATGATGTACTCCCCGATGTAGCCGCCGCCCGGAACGCCGGACATGCCCACCGACGACAAGACCGCCACAAGGATGACCGGGACGATCATGCCGGGGCCCATATCCTTGCCGAACACGCCCAGGACAAAGGCGATCTTCAGGACGCAGCTGAAGCAGCTGCCGTCCATGTGCATCGTCGCGCCCAGAGGCAGGACCATATCGCTCACGTCCTTGGAGATGCCGGTGGCGTCCGCCTCCTCCATGTTGGTGGGGATGGTCGCAACGGACGAGCAGGTGCCAAGCGAGACGACCGCGGGCTTGACGATGTGGCGGAACATGGTCCTCACGGCGCCCTTGCCGCCGCCAAACCATGCGAACAGCGGGAAGGCCGTGAACAGATAAATGAAGCACAGCGGATAATAGACCAGCAGCGCGCGGCCATAGGACTCGGTGATCTGCGGGCCGTAATCCGCAACAAGATTCGCAAAGATCGCAAAGAATGCCACGGGCGCATAATAGGTGACGATCTTGACGAGCTTCAGCATGACGTTCGTCAGGTCGGTCAGCAGCTTTGCAACGGGCGTCTCGCTGCCGCCGTTGAGGTTGACGGCAAAGCCGAACAGGATGGCAAACACGATCAGCGGCAGCATGGCCCGGCGGGTCAGCAGGCCGACAAAATCGCTGGCCGTGAAGAAGTTGACGATCATCTCGCCCAGCGTTGCGTACTCGCCCATCTCCTCGGACGGGATCTCCTTCCATGCCTCAAGCACGGGCGGGAAGATCTTCATCAGAACGAACATGATGAGCGCTGCAATGGCGCCGGTGATGACGAACGTGGCAACGGTCACGCCCATGATCTTCCCTGCGCGGCGGCGGGACTTCATGTTGGCCACGGCGCCGGCGATGGACGCGAACACCAGCGGCACAACGATGCAGAACATCAGGTTGATGAACACCTTGCCCAGCGGATTGATGGCGGCGGCGGCCTTCGGCCAGAGCCAGCCGAACACACAGCCGAGCACCATCGCGGCGATCATGATCGCAAGGAAGCGATAGTTTTTGACGATGGATTTTTTGTCAAGCGCTGTGCTCATGGAACTTCCTCCTCCCAAAGATCCGGGTTTTGCGGTTTTTTTGTTCTTTTTCCATTATACGCGGTGCGTATGGAAAGTAAATGCACATTCCTGCCTGAAATCTTGCAAAAAATGCTGTTTACGGTAAACATCACCGGCGGCGGGCCTGCGCCGCGGTGATTGACATTCTTCCCGCGCCGGGCTACAATGGAGAAAAACCGCGGATTCCGGAAGGGATGGAACGCCATGCAGACATGCTACAACTGTGGGAAACAGGTGGACGACAACGTCCTCATCTGCCCCGACTGCGGCGCGCTCGTCAAGCGCTACGGCAGGCCCGAACCGCAGACGCCCGCGCCCGACGCGCCCCAGCCGCAGATCGTTGCGGACATGCAGCGCGCATACGGCGGCGGGCAGCCGTATGACCCGGCGCAGAGCGCGCGCGGCGCCGTGCGCGTCGGCGCCGACGGGCGCCGGCATTTCAGCGGCGCCATGTGCTTGTGGCTCGTGCTGTGCGCGATCGGCGCGGGCTATCTCGCCGCCGGCTTCGGCAGCGCTTTGCTGATCCACGCCAACCGGCAGTACTTCTTCGACACGCTCCGGATGCTGCCGGAGATGGCCCCGGTCATCAACATCCTGACCATCCTGATGCAGGACGTGGACGCGTTCCACACGGTCTATGTGCTCCGGACGGTCTTCTTCGCCGGGAAATGCGCCGCCCTCATCTGGCTGCTTGTCTCCAAGCGAAAGACAGCGTTCTATGCGGCGGCGGTCCTGTCCGTGCTGGCCGCGGCGATGCTGATCGGAAGCGGAGGGCTGGGCAGCATCATCTATGCGCTGGATATGCTCATCACCTGGCTGCTCCTGCGCAGAAGCTGGAAGCTCCTGCGCTGACGGCAAAGGAGGCTCCTTATGGCAAAGACCATCGGCATTCTCGGCGGCATGGGCCCGCTGGCAACGGCGGACCTGTTCCGCAAGATCACCCTGCTGACCAAAGCGGACTGCGACAACGCGCACATCCGCGTCTATATCGACTCCAACGCGCAGATCCCGGACCGGACGGCCGCGATCCTCTCCGGCGGGCCCGATCCGCTCCCGCAGATGCAAAGCGCCCTGCGCAATCTTGAGCGCTGCGGCGCGAGCTGCATCGTCATGCCCTGCAACACCGCGCACTGGTTCCTGCCCGCGCTGCAGGCCATGACCGACGTCCCCTTCCTCAGCATGCCGGGCGTCACCGCCGAAGCCTGCGCACAGCGCTTCCCCGGCGGGACCGCCGCGATCCTTGCCACAAAGGGGACGCTTGCCTCCGGGATCTACGACATGGCGCTGCGCGGGCAGAACGTCCCCTTTCTCAAGCCCGACGCCGGGGAGCAGGACGTGCTGATGCACCTGATCTACGACGTGGTCAAGGCGTCGCGGCCGCTTGCGCCGGAGCTGGAGACCTGGCGCGCGCTGCTGGACGGTCTGCGCGCCCGCGGCGCGGACTATTTCATCCTCGGCTGCACGGAGCTTCCCATCGTCAGCGCGGCGCTGGACGTGCCGGGGCCCTTCATCGACCCCACCGAAATGCTCGCGCGGGCCGCGATCCGCTTCTGCGGATACGAAACGGTCTGACCGGATATAAACGGCAGGACAGGCAAACGCCTGTCCTGCCGTTTTGCTTTTTTTCTGTTTCCGGGCCGGATGCTCGCTTCAGTCGATCAGGTGCTGCGTGCGGCACATCTCGGCAAACAGGCCGCCCCGGGCGACCAGCTCGTCGTGGGTCCCCTGCTCGGCAATGCGCCCGTCCTCAATGACCAGGATCTGTTCCGCGGCGCGGATGGTGGAGAGGCGGTGGGCGATAATGAGCGTGGTGCGGTTTTTGGCCAGCTCGTCGAACGCATGCTGGATGCGGACCTCGGTGAGCGAATCGAGCGCGGAGGTCGCCTCGTCCAGGATGAGGATGGGCGGGTCCTTGAGGAAGATGCGCGCGATGGAGATGCGCTGCTTCTGCCCGCCGGACAGCAGCGCCCCGCGCTCGCCCACATAGGTGTCGAAGCCGTCGGGCATGGCCATGATGTCGTCATAGATCTCGGCGCGCTTCGCCGCGCGGACGATCTCATCCATCGTGGCGTCGGGCTTCCCGTAGCGGATGTTCTCCAGAATGGAGTCGGCAAAGAGGAACACGTCCTGCTGCACCACGCCGATGCTGCGCCGGAGGCTGCTCTGCGTGAGCGCGCGCACATCCTGCCCGTCCACAAGGATGCGGCCGGAGGTGACGTCATAAAAGCGCGGGATAAGCTGGCAGAGCGTGCTTTTCCCGCCGCCCGACGGGCCGACCACCGCCACGGTCCGGCCGGCGGGGATGTGGAAGCTCACGTCATGCAGCACGTCCAGCTCCGCCTCATAGGCGAAGCCGACATGGTCGATGTCGATCTCGCCGCGCACATGCGCCAGCTCCTTCGCGTCGGGCGCGTCCCGGAGCTTCGGCTCGGTGCGCATGATCTCAAGAAAGCGGCCAAAGCCCGCGGTGCCGTTGGCAAACAGCTCGGAAAAGTTGGCCAGCTTGCGGATGGGGTTGACGAAAGACGTGATATACAGCGAAAACGTCAGCAGATCCACCAGATCCATGCTGCCCTTCATGATGAACCAGCCGCCCGCCGCCACCACCGACACGGACAGGATGCTCACAAAGAACTCCATCAGCGACAGGAAGATGCCCATCTCCCGGTGGAAGAGCTTTTTGGAGGTCTTGTAGACGTCGTTGGAGCGGCGGAACTTGTTCTCCTCCAGCGGCTCGTTGGCGAACGCCTTTGCCGTGCGCATGCCGGAGAGGGACGACTCGATGTCGGCGTTGATGGCGCCGGTTTTCTGCTTGACGCGGCGCGAAGCCTCGCGCATGGCCCTGCGGCGCGTGAAGATAACGCACAGGAACACCGGGATGAGCGCCGCGACCAGCAGCGCCAGGCGCCATTCGATGGTGGCCATGATGGCGAGCGCGCCGAGAATGGTGACGACGGAGAGGAACAGATCCTCCGGGCCGTGGTGCGCAAGCTCGGTGATCTCGAAAAGGTCGGTGGTGAGGCGGCTCATGAGCTGCCCGGTGCGGTTGTGGTCGTAGAAATCAAAGCCCAGCGTCTGCATGTGCGTGAAAAGCGCCTCGCGGATATCGGCCTCCACGCGGATGCCGAACGTATGGCCCCAGAGCGTGATGATGTACTGCAGGCATGAGCGCAGCACATAGGCCAGCACGATGATCCCCATCACCAGGAAGAACGTGCCGTACGCCTTTGCGGGCAGCAGCTCGCGCATGGCCGTACGCGAGACGATGGGATAGGCCAGGTCGATCAGCGAGACGATGAACGCGCACGCCATATCCAGCGCGAACAGACGCAGATGCGGCCGGAAAAAGGACAGGAAGATGGAAAGATCCCCTTTTTTTCGATAATCGATCACACGCATAAGGCTCAAAACTCCGTTTCTGCATCAAACCTGCAAACATTATATCCGCATGCAGCCGGAATTGCAAGCGCGCCGATTTGCAAAAAGACAGAGGGTCTGATATAGTGGAGGGGCAGAAAGGGGCGGCGGTATGATCGAGATCCTGGAACAGACGCAGGCGTATGTCCTGTGCATAAAGCCTGCGGGCATCGCATCGCAGGACGCAGGGGCGGAGTCCCTGCCGCAGCAGCTTTGCAGTCAGCTGGGCTGCGCGCAGATCTTCCCGGTGCACCGGCTCGACATGCAGACGGGCGGCGTGATGCTCTGTGCAAAGACCGCCCGGGCGGCGGCGCAGCTCAGCGCAGCCATCCAGGCCGGCGGGATGCGCAAAACGTATCTGGCCGTTGTCTCCGGCTGCCCGGAGATGACGCGGGACCGGTGGGACGATCTGTTGTACCACGACAAGGGACGGAACAAGACCTTCGTCGTCGCCCGGCAGCGCGCGGGCGTGCGGCCGGCCTCGCTGGAATATGATGTGCTGGCCGTCCGGGACGGCCATGCGCTTGTGCGCGTCCGCCCGCTGACCGGCCGGACGCACCAGATCCGCGTGCAGTTTGCCTCGCGCGGGTTCCCGCTCGTGGGGGACGGCAAATACGGCAGCCGGGACAAGGGCGCGCTGGCGCTCTGGTCGGCGTCCCTGCAGCTCCGCACGCCGGAGGGGACGATCTGCGCGTCATCCCTTCCGCCGCATCTGCCGCCCTGGGCGTCGTTTGAACCGGAGCTTGCTTCGACGACGTTTTAGGAAAATCTTAATCTCTGCGCAGGGAAAAATCAGCACACAACGCCGGCCGGTCTGGTACAATGGTCCCAAACAGGCGAAAGGAGGACCGATCCGCATGCCGGAAACCATTCTGATCGTGGACGACGAGACTGAGATCGCGGATCTCATTGAGCTTTATCTCAAAAACGAACTGTTCGACGTCCGCAAATTCTATTCCAGCGCGGACGCGCTCGCCTGCGTGGAGCAGACGCCCTTTGACCTTGCCATTCTGGACATCATGCTCCCGGGGATGGACGGCTTCACGCTCTGCCGCCGTATCCGCGAGCGCTGGAGCTATCCCATCATCATGCTCACCGCCAAGGACGCCGAGACCGACAAGATCACAGGTCTTGCGCTGGGCGCCGACGACTATATCACCAAGCCCTTCCGGCCGCTGGAGCTGGTGGCGCGCGTCAAGGCGCAGCTGCGGCGCTGGAAGCGCTACAATCCCGCCCGGGCGGACCCCGGCGCGGACGCGCCGCTCTGCCGCGCAGGTCTGACGCTCGACCCGGCCACCCACACCTGCACGCTCGACGAGCAGCCGCTGGAGCTGACGCCGACGGAGTTCTCCATCCTGCGCATCCTGCTGGAAAACAGGGGCCGTGTCGTCAGCTCCGAGGAGCTGTTCCGCCGCGTATGGGAGCAGGACTATTTTGAAAAGGACAGCAACACCATCACCGTGCACATCCGCCACCTGCGCGAGAAGCTGCACGACACCGTGGATCGCCCGAAATACATCCGGACCGTCTGGGGCGTGGGGTACAGGATCGATGCGTCGTAAACGGAAACAACTGCCGGACGACGCCGGCTACCGGGATCTGCAGCGCAAGATCCTGCTGAAAACAGGGCTGCTGTTCACCGGCTCGGCGGTGCTGATCGTCCTTCTGTACTGGCTGTTTCTCTATCAGCGCTTTGCCGACGCCGTGGTGTGGCTGCTGCAGACGCTGGTGTTCCGGGATTATGACCGGGCGCTGCAGTTCTACTGGGTGGTGTTCCGGAACAACTTTGACCTGCTGTTCCTGCTGGCCATCGTGGCGGTCTTTCTGGTGAGCTTACGGTTCTATCTGCGCAGCTTCACGCGCTATTTCAATGAGATCAACCGCGCCGTCAACGCGCTGGTGGACCGCGAAAGCCCCATCGGCCTCTCGCCCGAGCTTGCCGCCACGGAGGCCAAGCTCCGCCTCATCCGGCAGGAGCTGGTCCAGAAGGAGCAGACCACGCGCGAGGCCGAGCAGCGGAAAAACGACCTGGTCATGTATCTGGCCCACGACATCCGCACGCCTCTGACGTCGGTGATCGGTTATCTGAGCCTGCTCCAGCAGGCGCCGGACATGGACGCGGCGCAGCGCGCGCGCTGCACGGGCATCGCCCTGGACAAGGCGTACCGCCTGGAAAAGATGGTCGATGAATTCTTTGAGATCACGCGCTTCAATCTCCAGGAGCTCCCGCTCCGGCTGCAGACCATCGACCTGTCGTTCATGCTCGTGCAGCTGGCCGATGAGCTGGCTCCCGCCCTGGCGGAAAACGGCTGCACGGTCCGTCTCAGCACGCAGGACGCCCTCTCCGTCCGAGCCGATCCGGACCGGCTTGCACGCGTGTTCGGGAATCTGCTGAAAAACGCCGCCGCTTACAGCGACCCCGGCACCGAGGTCGCCGTCTGCGCGCAGCGCGAGGACGCGTCCGTCGCCGTACGCGTCCGCAACCACGGCCCAACGATCCCTCCGGACAGGCTCGAGGCCATGTTCGAGCGCTTTATCCGCCTTGACGAGGCGCGTACCTCCGGCACGGGCGGCGCGGGACTCGGCCTGGCCATTGCAAAGCAGATCGTCCTGCAGCACGGCGGGACCATCTGCGCCGAAAGCGCCGACGGCACCGTTACCTTCACCGTCACGCTCCCTGCGGCCGATTCACAAAACATTCACGCCGACGCAAGAAAATCTTAAGGAAGCCGCAACTCCGGCTTCAAATACCCGCGGTGGAAATCTGCTACCATAAAAGCAGCAGATTTCCGCCGTTTTTTTGCGGCCATCGGAGGGAGAACATGACCATGAGACGCATCTATCTGACACAGCTTTTCCCGTGGCTCCTGCCGCTGCGCAGGCGCCAGAAATGCTTCTGCCGCGCGGCCGCCATGCGTCTGAGCGGCTGCCGCTACGCGCGGACAGTTCACCGTCCGCCGCTGCCGCACGCCGTGTTCCAGTCCGGCATCCCCATGGTGAATACCCGCACGGGCAT
Source organism: Oscillospiraceae bacterium (assembly GCA_902803075.1). Classification (GTDB taxonomy): domain Bacteria; phylum Bacillota; class Clostridia; order Oscillospirales; family Oscillospiraceae; genus CAG-170. The sequence goes on from CADCOJ010000068.1 coordinate 12,236, forward strand.
GGACCCGGTGTATCAGGAAAACAAGATCTTCAACCTCAAGCTGGCGGCCAGGTCGCTGGACCTGCTGCTCATCCGCCCGGGGGAGACGTTTTCCTTCTTCCTGGCCACGCGCGGCGCGGACAGAAAGACGCCCTACCGCGAGGGGCTGACCGAGCGCTACGGCGTGCTGACCACCGAGCGCGGCGGCGGGCTGTGCATGCTCTCGAACCTGCTGTTCTGGCTGTTCCTGCACACGCCCCTGACCGTCGTCGAGCGTCACGGCCATGAAAAAAAGGACTTCCCCGAACCGCCGAGCGACGCGCCGCTGGGCGTGGACGCCACCGTCAGCGACGGCTGGCTCGACCTGCGCGTGCGCAACGACACCGCCCAAACCTTCCAGCTGACGCTCTTTTTTGACGACGTGCGCATCTATGGCTGCATTCGTTCCGACACGCCGCAGCCGCAGCCCCCGGAGATCATCAACGGGCCCGTCAGCTATGTGCGCGAGGACGGCGCGGTCTATGAGGAGGTCGATGTGATCCGCAAGCGCGTCGATCCCAACTCCGGCGAGGCGGAAAAAACGCTGCTCTACCGCAACCGCTGCCGCATCGGCTATGAGCTGCCGATGGGCGCGGTGATCCTGGACCGAAAGGATGGACCAACATGAAAAAACAGATCGCGGTGCTCTTCGGCGGCTGCTCGCCGGAGCACGAAGTCTCGCTCCAGTCCGCCGCGGCGGTGCTCGGAGCCATGGACCGCACACGCTATGACGTTCTGCCGGTCGGCATCACAAAGGAGGGCGACTGGTTCCTTTACTGCGGGGCCGTCTCCCGCATCGCGGACGGCTCCTGGCGCATGGATGCGCCGGCGCTCGTCCCGGCGGCGGTCAGCCCCGGCCGCACAGAGCCCGGCCTGCTCGCGCTGCGCGGACAGGGCTGGGAACGTATCCCGGTGGACGCCGTCTTTCCCGTCCTGCACGGCCGGAACGGCGAGGACGGCACCGTGCAGGGCCTGTTCGAGCTGGCCGGCGTCCGCGTCGTCGGCTGCGGGACGCTTGCCTCGGCACTCTGCATGGACAAGCAGCGCGCGCACGCGCTGGCGGCAGCCGCCGGCGTTGCGGTGCCGCGGGCGGCGGTCCTGGGCCAGCAGGACCTGGGCGCGGCGGCGCAGCTGACCGCACCGCTCGCCTATCCGCTGTTCATCAAGCCCCTGCGCGCAGGCTCCTCCTTCGGCATCACAAGGATCCAGAGCCCGGACGAGCTGGAGCCTGCGCTGGCGCGCGCCTTTGCCTATGACGACATGGCCGTGGCCGAGCAGGCCGTGGAGGGCTTCGAGGTCGGCTGCGCCGTTATCGGCGGCAGCACGCTGCGCACCGGGCGCGTGGATGAGATCGAGCTGTCCGGCGGCTTTTTTGACTTTGACGAGAAATACTCCCTCCGCACCGCCAGGATCCATGTCCCCGCGCGCATCACGCCCGAGCTGGAGCAGCGCGTCACGCAGACGGCAAAGACCGTCTACCGCGCGCTGGGCTGCTCCGGATTTGCGCGGGTCGACCTGTTCCTGACGCCGGAGGGCGGGATCGTGTTCAATGAGGTGAACACCATCCCCGGCTTCACGGAGCACAGCCGCTTCCCCGGCATGTTCCGCGCGGCGGGCATGAGCTTTGCGGAGGTCGTGGCGGCCATCGTGGATGCGGCGGTGGGAGCATGAGTATCCGCGAAACCGTTCTGGAGCGCGCATGCGGCAACCGCCTGCGCTTGTTCTGGCGTCTGTTTTTCCTCCGTGCGCGGACGGCCTGGCCTCCGGCGCGCAGCCTGCTGACCGTCCTGCTCTGCCGCAGCGCGCGCCGCCACGGCGGCTATGTCGGTCCCGGCGCACAGGTGGAGGGCGTCCCCTCCCTGCCGCACGGGCTGCACGGCGTCTATATCTCGCGCTTTGCCCGCGTGGGCGCGGGCTGCCGGATCTATCAGAACGTCACCGTCGGAGAGGTGGACGGCCGGGCGCCGCACATTGGCCGCGGCTGTCTCATCGGCGCGAACGCCGTGCTGGTGGGGCCCATCACCGTGGGCGACGGCGCGCGCATCGGCGCGGGAGCGGTGGTGGCGTGCGACGTGCCGCCGGGCGCCACCGTTGTGGCCCAGGCGCCGCGTATCCTGCCGGGAGGCGGAAAATGACGGCCCCCGGCGCGACCGCCCGGGCCTGGCTGGCGCTGGACCGGGCCGCGCTGCGGAGCAATGTCCGCGCGCTGCAGACGCTCCTGCCGCCCGGATGCAGCCTGATGCCCGTTCTGAAGGCGAACGCCTACGGCCACGGCGCGGCGCCGGTCGGCGCAGAGCTGGAGCGGATGGGGATCCGCGGCTTCTGCGTCGCATGTGCGGAGGAAGCGATCCAGCTGCGCCGGGCCGGGCTCCGGGGCGAGCTGCTGATCCTCGGGTGGACAGACCCGGCCTGCGCGCAGGCGCTGCAGGACTATGACCTCATCCAGACCGTTGCGGACGCGGCGCACGCCGAGGCGCTGGACGCCTGCGGTCTTCCCCTGCGCGTGCACATCAAGCTGGACACCGGCATGCACCGCCTGGGCGAGCGCTGCGAGGAGATCGGGCGCATCGCGCAGATCTTCCGCTGCCGGAACCTGCGCGTCGAAGGGATCTTTACACACCTGTGCGCGGACGACCGGACGGACGCGCGCAGCGACGCCTTCACCCGTGCGCAGGCGCAGGCGTTCCGGCAGACCGTCGCGGAGCTGCGCGCCCGCGGATATGACTGCGGACAGGAGCATCTGCTCGCCAGCAGCGGGCTTCTCAATTATCCGGAGCTGGGCGGGCGTCTGGCGCGGGTCGGCATCGCGCTCTACGGCGTTCTGAGCGAGCGCGGGCAGCTCGCCTCCTGCCCGGTCCGGCTGCGGCCGGTGCTCTCGGCGCATGCGCGCGTGGCGTCGGTGCGCAGGCTGTGGCCGGGAGAGGCCGTGGGCTACGGGCCTGAGGACGCCTCGCCCGGCGCGCGGACCGTTGCGGCGCTCACCATCGGCTATGCCGACGGCCTGCCCCGCGCGCTCTCCAACGGGCGCGGCCGCGTGCTCCTGAACGGCCGGAGCGCGCCGATCCTCGGACGGATCTGCATGGACCAGACCATTGTGGACGTCACGGACATCCCGGATGTCCGTCCGGGACAGGAGGCCGTGCTCCTCGGCCGCTCGGGCCGGGAGGAGATCACCGCCTACGACATCGCGGAGGCCGCCGGGACCATCACCAACGAGATCCTCAGCGGGTTCGGCGCGCGCATGGCGCGGATCATCCTGTGAGGAGCATATCGGGACGCAAAAACGCACCGGGGCCTGCCTGCGGCTCCTCCGGTGCGTTTCTTTTTTCAGGTTTCCCCGCCCGGTCTTCCGCTTCCGGAAGCGGCGGATTGTTTTTTTGCTGTTCGGCGTTATAATAATGACGGACAAAGATCCGAATCCGGGCGCGCTCCCGCGCGCAGAAAGGACGCAGCATCATGAACATCGGCATCCTCAGCACGGCCTCCATCGTCCCGCGCTTCCTCCGCGCCTGCCGCGAGACGGAAACCGGCAGGGTCCTCGCCATTGCCTCGCGTGATCCGGCCCGGGCAGATACCTTTGCGGCGCGCTGGTCCATCCCCAGATCATACGGAAGCTATGACGCCCTGTTGGCTGACCCGGACGTGGCGCTCGTCTATATCGCCACGATCAACAGCGAGCATTACCGCTGGGCGCTGCGCGCCATTGAAAGCGGGAAGCATGTGCTGCTGGAAAAGCCCTTCACGCTCCGCGCCTCCGAGGCCGAACATCTGTTCCGCGCCGCGCGGGAACAGGGCGTCTTTCTGGCTGAGGCGCAGAAGGCGGTGTTCCTGCCCGTGATGCAGCGCCTGCGCGCCATGATCGCAGACGGCGTGATCGGGCCGGTGCACCTGGCCGACTTTACAAGCTCCTTCCCCGGCGCATACAACGCCTGGCTGCACGATGCCGCCGCAGGCGGCGGCGCGCTTTACAGCAACGGAAGCTATACCGTCGCCCTCTCCCGGTTCCTCTTCGGCAGGCAGATCGACGCATGCGCCGGGCTCGGCACCGCCCGGAACGGCAGCGCGGACACCCAGTTTGCCTTTGCCCTGCGGATGGGCGGCATCCTTGCGGTCAGCAAGATCTCCACCGACGTCCCGGCGCAGAACCGCGCCTGCATCTATGCAGAGCTGGGCTCAGTGGAGATCCCGGACTACTGGAAGGCCCGCTCGGCCGTCGTCCGGCTCGGCACGGGGCAGATCATCCGCCTGGAGGAGCCCTGCGAGAACGAGCTGGTGTATGAGATCCGCCATGTCCTGTCCTGCCTGGAGCAGGGTCTGCTGCAAAGCCCTGTCATGACCGAGGAGATGACGCTCTGCTCCGTCCGGACGCTGGAGCAGCTGGCGCAGGCGCCGGTGTGATGCGCGGGTTCAGAACGATCCCGAAGCTGCCTTGCTTCGGGATCGTTTTTTGCAGGGCTGCGTCCCTGCGGTCATATCCATTTATAATTATAATACAGCCGCCCGCTTCCGTCAGCCGCGCCTTTCGTCCGTGACGATATGCTCGATCCCGCTGTGCTCCGACTGCAGATACGCCTTCATAAACGAAGGGAACGCAGGATACGCATCGAGCGCTTCGATCGGGAGCCAATGCATCGTTTCCGTTACGCCCTGCGTAACGCTGCTGCTGCAGAGAGCTCTTGTCCCCCGCGGCTTCATCCGGTAATACAGCGCGATCTCGTGACAGTCCCGTCCATCCTCGATAAAGAAATTCTCGTGGATCACGGCAAGACGGTCCACCTCGTATGCAGCGCCTGTTTCCTCAAGCACTTCGCGTTTTACGGCAGCTTCCGCCGTCTCACCGATGTGGACGGCGCCTCCGACGGAATAGAAATAGTCCTCCCGTTCGTTTCCCGCAAAAAGGACATATCCGTCCTCCACGATAATGGCTGCCGCGCGGTAGCGGAACCGCTTGTCCTTCTGCACGATCCCACAGTCCAGCTCCATCGCTGCCTCCTTTCTTCCCGGCCGGAGATGCCCCGGCGTCGTCTGTACGGCTTTCTGCGGGCGACCCGCCTATCCGATCACCGACTGGTAATACGCGTTCGTGAGTACGCACTTGTCGCAGGGCGTCAGGCCGCGGCCCATCGCCTCAGCCAGCGTTGCCTCATAGTACTTGCCGCCGTTGCAGGTGCCGCTGAAATGATAATGCTTGCCGGTCTTTGTGACATAGATCTGCTGGTCCCTCAGCTTGTCCGCCACAGCCGCGGTCTGCTTATCCTGATACCAGGTGACCCTGCAGCCCATCGCCTCCGATACGAACCGGGCCGGGACCATGGTGCGGTTGTTGATGATCCTGGCCGGCACGTCAAGCAGCCTTGCCTCGCCGTTTACATACGCGACGTTGTTGTCGATCTGAACGACAACGACAGTGCCGCCGCGCGTGCCGGTCGCGGTGCGCGTGCTGCTGTCCCATTCCACCTCTGCGCCGAGCGCTTCAAAAATCGCGCGCAGCGGAACGAGCGTGCGTCCGTCCACAATGGTCGGCGCGGTGTCCGTATTGATCCTGGTCAGATCGACATACAGGTCGACCGCGCTCGCCGCAGCCGAAAGGATCAGGCACAGGCAGATCCCGATCAGCAGCTTCCTCATCTTTCTCATGGTGTATCCCCTTTCCTTTTTCTCTTTTGAAGATGACGAAAGCCCCGGATCCTTTGCGGTTCCGGGGCTTCATGCGTGGTGGACAGTACAGGACTCGAACCTGTGACCCCCTGCACGTCAAG
>CADCOJ010000069.1 GCA_902803075.1 Oscillospiraceae bacterium
AAGTTCTGCGAAGCCGCCGGCACCGCGCCCATCGCCCGCTCCGGCTGGCATGTCTACAACAACATGGAGCAGATCCTCGGCAAAAAGACCTGGACCGAAAAGCATCCCTTCCCGCAGTGCGACCGGACTTACGCCAAGCACATGCTGCCCGCAACGGACGACATTCTGGAGCGTGCGGTCAACATCTCCGTCGGCGTCGTGGACAAGGGTCTCGGCTCCGGCACCGGCATCAACATCAATTCCTCCGAGGAAGAGATCAACGCAGTCGCAAAGAACATCCGTCAGATCATTGAGAATCTTTGATTCGGGAGGCCTTCCATGCAGAAAATCAGAGCTGCGATCGTCGGCTGCGGCTCGATCAGCGACATCTACATGACCAACATCACCTCCGGCAAGTTCCAGATCCTGGAGCTTGTCGGGTGCAGTGACCTGGTCGTCGAACGCATGAACGCCAGCGCCGAAAAATTCGGCATCGCGCCCATGACGCTTGAGCAGATCTGCGCCGATCCCTCGATCGATATGGTCATAAACCTCACCACCCCCGCCGCCCACTATCCGATCATCAGGCAGTGCCTGCTTGCCGGCAAGCACGTCTTCTCCGAAAAGATGATCGCGGTGGATCTCTGGCAGGGCGAAGAGCTCGTCCGGATCGCCAACGAAAAGGGCCTGCACCTCGGCGTCGCCCCCGATACGTTCCTCGGCGCGAGCGTCCAGACCGCAAAATATATCGTCGACTCCGGCCTCATCGGCACGCCGCTGTCCTGCCGCGCCTCCATCAGCCGCGATTACGCGGTCTACGGCGAGTTTTTGACGCACCTTTATAAAAAAGGCGCCGGTATCGGCTTCGACATGGGCGGCTATTACCTGACCGCCCTTGCCGCGATCCTCGGCCCGTGCAAGGCGATCAGCGCCTTCACGCGGATCAACGAGCCCACCCGTGTCAACACGCGCATCGGCGCTCCCGGCTTCGGCCAGGAATATGCGCTGGAGGTCCCGAACGTCATCGCCGCCGCCATGCAGTATGATTCCGGTGTTCTGGGCACGCTCCACATGAACTCCGACAGCCTGCTGGACGAGACTTACGGCCTGGAGATCTACGGCACCGACGGCATCGTCTACATGGGCAACCCCAATGAGTTCGGCGGCCCCGTGTATCTGCAGCGCGTCGGCAGCGAAAAGGTCCTCTTCCCGCTGACGCACGGCTTCGCGGAAAACTCCCGCGGCCTCGGCGCAGCAGAGATGGCCTGGTCCATCGTCGCCGGGCGCGATCACCGCGCCTCGAAGGAGATGGCCTTCCATGTCTTTGAGATGATGCACGGCATCATGCTCTCCGCCGAGCGCGGCGAGGTCTACCGTCTCGCCTCCACCTTTGAAACCCCCAGGGCGCTGCCCGCCGGCTACATCGGCGACGGCGGCTGGACCCGCAAGGAAGAAAGCGCGCTTATCTGATCATCTGTCCGTCACAAATTATCAACAACAGGAGGAAACAACTATGGCAACATTCCGCTTTACTGCAGGCCCGTGGAACATCCACGAGGGCAATGAGACCTTCGGCCCCGGCCACCGCAAGAGTGTCCCGCTGGAAGAGAAAATGAAGAAGTATGCCGAGATCGGTCTGGCCGGCATGCAGTTCCATGATGACGACGCCGTTCCCGATATGAACAACATGTCCGAGAAGGCCATCATCGACTATGCGAAGGACGTCAAGGCCATGCTGGATAAGTACGGCCTGTTCGCAGAGTTTGTCGCCCCCCGCCTGTGGTTCGACAAGCGCACGAACGACGGCGGCTTCACCGCCTCTCTGAAGGAAGACCGTGAGTTTGCTCAGTGGCGCGCACGCCGCTCCTGCGACATCGCCAAGGCGCTCGGCACCAACAAGATCCAGCTTTGGCTCGCCCGCGAAGGCACGCTCTGCGCTGAGGGTAAGAATCCGGTGGAGTCCACGCTCCTGCTCCGCGACGCCTTCAACGACATCCTGACCTACCGGGATGACGCGCTGATCCTGGTGGAGCCGAAACCCAACGAGCCCATCGACCGCTCCATCTGCGGTACGGCCGGCCATGCGCTGGCTGTGGGCGCGCAGACCGTCGATCCGAGCCGTGTGGGCCTCTGCATCGAGTCCGCCCATTCCATCCTGGCCGGTCTTGATCCCGCCAGCGACATGGGCTTCGCCCTGGCGTTCAACAAGCTGTGGGGCGTCCATCTGAACGACCAGAACGGCTGCCGCTACGACCAGGACAAGGCCTTCGGCGTGGACAACCTGCGCAACGCGTTCAACCAGGTCAAGGTTCTGTACGAAAACAACTACGGCGACCGCGGCAACTTTGAGTGCGTCGGCCTTGACGTCAAGGCGATGCGGACCCAGCCCGACGAGGACTGCTACCGCCACCTGATCAACTCCAAGAAGATCTTCGAGATGCTGCTGGAGAAGGTCAAGAAGTTCGACTACGAGTTCCAGGCTGCGTGCGTCAAGGAGCAGAACTTTGAAAAGCTCGAGATGTACGTCATGGAGCTTCTGATGAACGGCTGATCCGATGCTTCCCGCGGGACGGCGCAGCCGCCCCGCGGGTCCTTTTGAGGAGGGAACCGTATGCAGAATGACTCTGCACGCGTCACCGCCTGCGTCCGGCAGACGGATGCCGGCCGCATTCTGTGTCTGAGCGACGGGCGGACCGATGTCCGCGCCGCGCTGGATTTCGGCATCCGCGTGACGCATCTTTCACTCTGCGGGATGGAAAATCTGATGTACCGTCAGCCGGACGACCGCTCCGACGGCGTCACGACCAAACAGGGCTGGCGTCTGTATGGCGGCCACCGCTTCTGGCTCGCCCCGGAGAGCGCGGACAGCTATTTCCCCGACAACGCCCCCATCCGCTATACGCTGCTGCCGGACGGCGCGGCGCTGCACCAGGAGCCGGACCCCTGGCTCGGCGTGCGGAAATCGCTTGAGCTGCATTTTGACCCGGACGGGCATGTGCGCGTGCGCCATATCGCGGAAAACTGCGCGGACACGCCCCGCGCCTGTGCGCTGTGGGGCATCAATACGCTGGCAGGCGGGGAGGCCGAGATCGCCTTTTCCCGGGCGCCCGGCTCGGGCTTCAATCCAGACCGCGTCCTCTCGCTCTGGGGCGAGACATCCCTCGGCGACCGGCGTCTTTCCTTTGCGCCCGCGCGCATCTGCGCATCGTTCATCCCGGGCGTCGAAGACTATTTCAAGCTCGGCGCATGGAGCCGGGACGGGCAGATGTGCGTCCGGAACCTGGGCCAGCAGCTGACCATCCGCTTCGGCGCGGAGACCGGCCTGTCCTATCCGGACCGCGGGTGCAATGCAGAGCTGTTTTTGAGCGCACATTTCATGGAGCTTGAGACGCTCGGCCCGACCGTCACGCTCCAGCCCGGCGCGCGCACCAGCCACGAGGAGGTCTGGGCGCTTTCCGTGCTCTGACCCGTCTTTTCTCAAATCAGGCGAAAAACGCCGGGTGAGTCAGGGAACCATCTGTAAGGAAGCCGCTTTGAAACGGACAGGATCCGGCGGAAAAAGACAGGAAACAGGCGTGACCGCAGCGGTCACGCCTGTTTCCTCGCGCTGTTCCGGGTTTTCGGGGCGCAGAATCCGATACCCGCTTTGCCTTGCCGGCAAAGGGCTCCTCCCGTAAGGCCGCAGTCGGAAAAACCGAAACGGAACGCTTTCAAGCCATCCTTGACAGCAGAAAAGCAGGCGCCTTGCCTATGAAAACGGCGTCGGTGACATCGATTGCTTCACAGTTGTCCTGTGTGTACGCATCCAGAAAACTCCGTTCGCTGTCGAAAATGAGCTCCTGCCCGTACCACGGTCTTCCGGACTGAGGGGTCAGTTCCAAATAAACAGTTTTGTTTTCCAGGAAAAAGGTCAAAACGGTATGGAATTTTCCGTTTTGCTTGTCATGCAGCAGCCAAATCTTGCTTGGGACGCCGTGTTCGTCCAGCATGGATCTCATCAGAACAACAACATCATTGCATGTGCCGACCTTTGCCTGCATCGTTTCCTTTGGATCCTGAATGCGATATTCGGTCAATAACCGGTCCAGAAATTCTTTATCAAACCCCTTCGTCATATCAGGCTTGTATGTTGTACCATGCAAACAGAACCCGTATTCGTATCCGTTCCCCAAAAGCTCCTTCTTCAGCAGCCCGCACGCCTCCTGGATCTGCATTTCCGTCTCCTCCATAAAGTCCATTTGTTGAAAAGCGTCGATCCCCGCCGCCTGGCGCGGTCAAACGCATCCGAATACGCAGTGGCTTCCGCAGCGCAGCGCAAAATACAGGAGGCAGCTTTCCTCCAAAGCGCCTCCTTCCATGTCCCGGCGTATTTTGAAGCATATAAGAGAACCCACAGACAAGTGACCAGTTTGTCTGTGGGTTTTCTTAAAAAAGAGGAAAGAGAAAATGAAAAAGGTTCTTCGCTTCTTGCAGTTTCATCATATCAGCCTGGTATTAAAAAAGTTAGTGGAAAGATTTTAAATATTTGTGAAATCCAGGCTTTTTTTACATCCCGGCCAGTGCCTCCGCCTCGCGCCCATGGCACGAGAGCAGCAGGATCTGCCGCGTCTGCGCCTCCCTGCGGAGCACACGGAGCGCCAGACGCATGCGCGCGTCGTCAAACATCGCGAGCGCGTCGTCCAGAATGATGGGCGTATCCGGCCCCAGGAGCAGGCGGCAGATGGCCAGCCGAACGGAAAGATACAGCTGATCCGCCGTTCCGCAGCTGAGCGCAAGCAGCTGGTGCATCGCGGCGGAGCCGCCGGAACCCGCCTGCATGTTCATCTGCCGGTCGAGCTGCACGCGGTCATAGCGCCCGTCCGTCAGCTCCGACAGGATCTCGCCCGAGCTGCGCATCAGCTCCGGCGAGAAGCGGGCAGAGAGCGTCTCGTTTGCCTGTGCGAGCGTCCGGGAGGCCAGCTCCAGCGCATCCCGGCGCTCCGTAAGCATGTCGATACGCTGCAGCAGCGCCTCCTCCCGCGCATGCAGCGCAGCCTCGTCGCCCAGCGCCTCCACGCGGCCGCGGCTGAGATCCAGCCGGGAACGCACCGCATCCATCCGGCTGTCGTTGTCCCGGATCGCCTGCATCGTCCCGGCCAGTGTCATGCCTTCGTATCTGCCCTCCGGCACAGGCTGCGGCCGGACGTCGCCGACGGCGGCGCACACTGCCTCATACCGCTCCTGCGCGGCCTGTTCGTTCTGTCCGGCGCGGCGCAGCTTCTCATATTCCTCCCGTGCCCGGCGGACAGCCAGAAGCACGTCCTCCAGCGTCTCCGCCCGGTGCGTCAGCATCCGCACGCTGCCGAGCATCCGCGCCCGGCGCTGCTCCCGGCTGCGCAGGCGGCGTTCGTATTCCGCTTTCTGCCCGCGGTATTCGCGGACCTCCCGCTCATACGCCTGAAGCGCTTCGCGGCAGGACGCGGCCAGCGGCACAAACTGCTCCGGCGGGCGGCCGTCATAGCGCGCGCAGATCGCCTGCGCCTGCGCAAGCTTCGCTCTGCGCACACGGTTCGCACGGGCAGCCAGCAGCGCCAGCGCCGTGCATACGGCGCTGGCCGCGCCGGCGCACGCAGCGGGAAGGAACCACCGCAGCACCGCCAGCACACCTGCCGCGCCCAACAGCACGCCGGCCATTGCGGCGGCCAGCACAGCCGGATACATCCTCCCGGCTGTCAGCCGGCTGCATGCCTGCATATCCTCCTGTGCCGTTTGCAGCAGACGGTCCTCCGCGACCCCTGCAAACGCAGCCGGGCAGACAGGTCTGACTGCCTGCAGCACCGGCTCCTGCGGCAGCTGCTCGCGCTGCAGATCCAGCGCGTCCTGCTCAAGCTGAAGGAGCGTCTGCTCATGCGGCAGGCGCGAAGTGCGCGCCTGCGCCGCGCGGCGGTCGTTCTGCGCCTGCATGAGCGCGCGCCTGGCCTGCTCCCTCTGCGCGTAACGGCGGTTCTCCTCCATCGCCTGGAGCGCGCGCTGCGCTTGCTCCAGCTGCGTGCGCTCGGCGGCAAGCTGCTGCATCTGCTCATGCAGCGCAAGGTCGGCGCGGTGCGCCTCATGGATCTGGCGCAGGGCGCCCTGCACCTGCTCCAGCTCCCGCTCGGCGTCGGGCAGGAGGCCGGTCTTGTTGTGGCGGCAGCGGTTGATCCCATCGCGCAGGCGGCGCTGCGCGGAGGAGAAGCTGACCGTCTCCTCCCCGGTCGTCACAAGCGCAGACAGGCGCGACTCCAGCGCATCATCCTGCGTTACGCCGAGCCCCAGCTGGCGGACGAACGCGCTGCGCTCAAAGACGCTGCGCGACGCGCCGATCAGCATCTGTCCGCACGTCTGTCCCGTCATGCCCGGCACCGGTTCGCCGGAATCGGCAAAGACGGCGGAAAACTGGCCCATCGGTACGCGCCCGGCGCTCGTGCGCGTAAGCACGATGCGCCGTCCCTCGTGCTCGACTTCCATCCGCCCGGCCATCGGCGCGCCGCTCCATGGCAAATACTTTGTTTTGACCGGAAGCACCCCCGGCCTTGCGCGCTCGGCGGTGTCCACGCCGTAGAGCATCGCAAGGATGAACGCAGCCCAGGTGGATTTTCCGGCCTCGTTCGTCATACAGCGCACATTGAGCCCCGGCTGCAGCGCAAGCGTCTCGTTTTCCAGGCGGCCGAACGTCGCCGTCATGCGGAGGATCCTCACAGCGTCTCCTCCTCTCTTCCGTCCAGCGCCAGCACGCCCAGGCGTGCGGCCTGCGCGATGCGCTGCCGCTCCGGCCCGTCTGCCGCACGGTCATACTGCGCCCGAAGCAGCCCGAGAAAGATGCCGCGAAGCGTATCGTCCTCCGCGCCGTCCCAGAGCCCGCGCGGCGGCTGCGTCTCATCGCGCAGCGTGAGACTGAAAAACCGCTGCGCGAAGCGCGCATGGAGCTGCCTCAGATCCGGCCGCTCGCATGTGCCCGTGAGGATAATGCGGTAGATATCGTCCTGTGTCCGGGACGGGAGCGCCGCCTCGACGGCCGCAGCCGGGTCGCCCGCCGCGTCCACGCGCAGCGACACATACCGCCGTGTGCCAAGCGGCAGGAACTGCAGCTCCACTGCGCCGCCGTCCGTGACTGTGCCGAGATACGCACCCTTTTCCCCGCACTCGTCAAAGCCCCGGCCCGCCGTGCAGCCCGGCCAGGCATAGGCCGTCCCGCCCGCATGCAGAAGGCCGCTGGCGGCATGGACATGCCCGAGCGCAAGATACTGCAGGCCGCTGGCGGCGATCTGCGCGGCAGTGACCGCGTTGTAAGGCGAGTCCGGGTCACAGGCGTCGCCATGGAGCACCCTGATGTGCAGGTTGCCGTCCCGCGGCGCGCGGAAGCCCTCCAGCAGGCCGGAGGCGCGCCGCTCGGCAAAGCACGCGCCCCACACGCACAGCTTCTGCTCCGGCAGCTCCACCGCATCCGGTTCCGCAGTACGGAAAATATGCACGTTCGCCGGCCAGACCGATGTGCAGTACGGCGAACCGGGCAGCAGGCAGTCGTGGTTGCCGGGACTGATGAAGATCTGCGCCCGGCAGGCAGAAAACGCGCGGATCATCGCCTCCACCGTCTCCGGATAGGCGTTTTCGCTGTCGAACAGATCCCCTGACAGCAGCATCACGCCGCACCCGGCCGCGTCGGCAGCTTCCGTCAGCTCCGTCAGCAGCGCGCGCTGCTCCGCCCTCCGGCGCGCCGCCAGCTCGGGCGCAAGCGAGGCAAAGGGCGAGTCAAGATGCAGATCCGCCGCATGCAGAAACCGGATCAAAGCTACCACTCCTTTCGTCCCGGCGCATGCCGGATCTCGTACATTTGTTTCATCATACCACATCCTGCACCGTTTTTCCACCCGGATGCACAAAATCATGTGCACGCGCATAGGATGGGCGGGGAGGTGACCGTATGCAGATCCACGTCGTCGAGCCGGGACAGACGCTTTATTCCATTGCCCGCTCATACGGCCTTGCGCCGGGCTTCGCAGCGCGCTGGAACGGGCTCCGGGAGCCCTTTCGCCTGGCTGTGGGGCAGAGCCTGCTCCTTCTTTCCGCCGCAGGGGCATATACCGTCCGCCCCGGCGACACGCTGTTTTCCATCGCCCGCCAACGGGACCTTTCAGCGGGTATGCTGTGGAGACTGAACCCGAATCTGAACGGCAGCGCAGAGCTCTATCCGGGGCAGGTGCTTCTGACCGACCCGCAGGCTGCGCAGACGCGCGTCATCACAGCCGCAGGCTATGCCTATCCGTTTGCCGACCGCCGGACGCTGCAGGGCATCCTGCCGTTCTCTTCGGAGCTCATTCCGTTCACCTCCGGCTTTACGGAGGAGGGGGATCTGCTTCTGCCGGAAAGCGGGCCGCTGCTGGCGCTGGCGGAGCTATATGGCGTCCGGGCGACGCTGCACCTGTCCACACTCACGCAGAACGATACCTTTTCCGCCGAACGCGCCGCGTCGCTGCTGCGCAGCGACGCCATGCAGCAGCGGCTGACAGGTCAGATCCTGCGCGCACTGCGCGCGCAG
>CADCOJ010000070.1 GCA_902803075.1 Oscillospiraceae bacterium
ATTTTCAGAAAAAAACCACCCGGCGGACGCCTTGACAAACTGTGTGCAGCGTATGTATAATAGATGCACAATTAAACAGCCTTATCAAGAGCGGTGGAGGGAACGGCCCGATGAAACCCGGCAACCTGCGTCCAGCAAGGTGCCAAATCCGGCGAGGAAATCGAAAGATGAGGGATCAGTGCATTGCGTTCTGCCCCTCGGCAGGACGTTTTTCTTTCCCTCGGAAAGGACAGTATTATGAAAGAAAGAAAGATCTTCACCTCTGAATCCGTTACGCAGGGCCATCCGGACAAGCTCTGCGACCTGGTTTCCGACAGCGTGCTCGACGCCATTCTCGAGCAGGACCCGAACGGCCGCGTCGCCTGCGAGTGCGCCGCCACCACCGGCATGATGATCGTCATGGGCGAGATCACCACCTCCGCACAGATCGACATTGCCTCCATCGCCCGCGCGGCGATCTGCCGCGCCGGATACGACCGCCCGGAGGCCGGCTTCGACGGGCACACCTGCAGCATCCTCACTGCCGTCGGCCATCAGTCGCCCGACATCGCCATGGGCGTTGACGCCTCCTGCGACGACGGCAGCACCGGCGCCGGCGACCAGGGCATGATGTTCGGCTTTGCCTGCACCGAAACAAAGGAGCTCATGCCCGCGCCCATCGCCTACGCGCACAACCTCACCCGTGCCCTGGCCGCCGCACGCGAGTCCGGCGAGCTGCCCTGGCTCCGGCCGGACGGCAAGAGCCAGGTCTCCGTGGAATACGGCACGGACGGGCTGCCCGCACGCATCGACACGGTCGTCGTCTCCACGCAGCATGCGCCCGAGATCGAAACGGCCGCGCTGCGCGAGGCTGTGATCGACCGGATCATCCGCCCGAACCTGCCCGCGCGCCTGCTTGACGCCGACACGAAGTACTATGTCAATCCCACGGGCCGGTTTGTCATCGGAGGCCCGATGGGCGACAGCGGCCTCACCGGGCGCAAGATCATCGTTGACACCTACGGCGGCTATGCGGCCCACGGCGGCGGCGCGTTCTCGGGCAAGGACCCGACAAAGGTGGACCGCTCAGGCGCCTATATGGCGCGCTACATCGCCAAAAATCTTGTTGCGGCAGGCCTTGCCGAACGCTGCCAGCTCCAGCTGGCCTACGCCATCGGCGTGGCGAGCCCCGTGTCCGTGCTCGTGGAGACGAACGGTACGGGCCGTCTCCCGGACGAGCAGCTCGCCGCCCTGGTGCAGCGCTGCTTCGACCTGCGCCCCGCCGCGATCATCCGCAAGCTCGATCTGCGCCGGCCGATCTACCGTCAGACGGCCGCCTACGGCCACTTCGGCCGCGCCGAGCTCGACCTGCCCTGGGAAAAGCTCGACATGACCGGCGAGCTCCTTGCCCGCGCATAAGCATCTGCACACGTCCGCCGCCCGCCCCTTCATCGGGACGGGCGGCGTCAGCGTGTCGGCCCCGCGTTTTGCCCGCGGCGTCCGCCGCCCGGTTTTTTTTCGGCGATCGGTGGAAATCCACTTCCATTTGTGCTAAAATACCTGTATAAGCACATGTTTGCCCCTGCGGCAGCCGGTGCTGCAAGCGAACGGAGGCGAACACATGACATACTGGACCGCGCTTTTGATCGGGCTGATATTCGGCGCAGCCGGATTCCTTCCCGTTTCCGCCTCCGGGCACCTGTCGTTCCTGCACAATCTGCTGCGCATCGGCGATCTTCCGGAGCACCCGCTGTTCGACGCGCTGCTGCGTCTGGCCGCGTGTGCCGCCGTGATGCTCACAAGCCGGAAGGAGCTGCGCGCCCTCCGGCGCGAAACGCTCGCCATGACCGGCCTGCGCGCGCTGCCGCGCGGCAGGCGGCCGGACCGCCCGATGCGGCGCATGATCCAGCTGCTGCTGCTGGCGGCGCTGCCGCTCATCGCGGCGGCCATCCTCCGCAGTGTTGTGCGGCCGCTCTATGAGAACACGTTTTTCGTGGGCTTCTTGTTCCTGGCCGACGGGCTTGCGCTCTTCCTGGCCGACCATTACGGCCACGGCAACAAGAACGAGCGCGGCATGACGCTTTCCGATGCGCTCGGCGTCGGTACGGCGCAGATGCTCGCCGTGGTGCCGGGCGTCTCGCGCACGGGCTTCGGCATCTCCGCCGGCATGCTTTTCGGGCTCGACCGGAGCTTTGCCGTGCGGTTTTCCCTGCTGCTTTGCATCCCCGCGCTGCTCGGCGGGAGCATCCTGTCGCTGGCTTCGGCCATTTCCGCAGGCGTCGACTGGGCGCTCGTCCCCGCCTATCTCTGCGGCGCGGCCGCCGCGTTCGTCTTCGGCTGCCTGGCCGTGAGCGCGCTGCGCCTGGCCGTTCTGCGCGGCAGGGCCGGCAGCTTCTGTTACTACTGTTGGGGCGCAGGGCTCCTGACCCTGATCCTGTCCCTGATCTCGTGAGGTGAACTTCGATCCATGGCTGCATCCAAAAAGAAATCTTCCTCGTCCTCCGGACGCAGATCCTCCGGCGCATCGCGCACGTCCCGCTCCCGGCGGAACGCGAAAAAGCCCATCCGCCGGGAGATCGGCGCGTTTGTGTGCGTCGTGCTGGCGCTGCTGACGATCCTGGCCTGCTTCGGCGTGAACGCCGCTGCGCTCAATCTGCTCAGCAGCTTCTTCCGGGGCCTGATCGGCGCAGGCTTTTATATCCTGCCGCTGTCGTTCCTGCTGGGCTTTTTCATCCTGCTCCTGCATGACGGCCGCCCCGTTGCTCTGCGCGTGAGCTGCGCGTTCCTCTGCGCGGTGATCGTCGGCGCGCTCGTGCATGTGATCGGCTGCAAATACGAGCCCGTCTGGACGTTCCGGCTGATCCCGGACCTGTGGAGCACCGGCATTGCCGAGCAGTCCGGCGGCGTGCTGTCCGGTTTGATCGGCAGCCTGCTCGCGCTGCTGATCCATCGTATCGGCGCGGTGATCGTGCTGCTGGCCGGGCTGTTCTTCACGGTCATCACCAGCCTCAACATGACTGTCTCCGGCATCATCCAGGCCATCCGCAACCGTCCGCGCGTGGAATATGAGCCGCCCAAAAAGGAGCACCGCGACCCTGCTGAGACCATCGTCAACCATGTGGCCGAGCGCCACAACGCGCATGTGCAGCATGCGCGCGAGCGCCGCGCGGCGGCCAACACCTTTGACCTTCCGGTGGACGATCCTCCGCTTGCCGGCGGAGATCCGCCTGCCGAGTCCTCCGGGCCCTCCGAGCCTGCCGCCCGCCGAAACACGCCCATCCGGCCGGATGAATATGTGGAAAACAGCATCCGCTCCAAAAAACAGGCGTCCGACCGCCAGCCTGAGCCCGAACCAGAGCCTGCGGCGAAGCCCGCCGGGACCCACGACTACAAGGCGCAGTTCGACGCGCTGCTCGCTGAGCAGCAGCCGGAAGCATCCGCTGTGCCGGGCGCAAAGCCGGAGTCTGCCGGCCCACAGCCGGCGAATATCATCCAGATGCCGCTTCCGAAGGTCATGCCGCCGCTGGTGGTCGAGCATGCCGCCTCCGCGCCGGCTCCCATTCCTGCGCCGGCCCCGGCGCCCGTTCCGGAGCCTGCGCATCAGCCCGCTCCCGCGCCGGCTGCAAAGGACACGGAACAAATCAAAAAAGCAGACGTCCAACAGGAGGCGGCGCTGATCGGCCAGCAGATTCAGCAGGCCCAGCCGCCGATCCCGGAATATGCCTTCCCGCCCTTCGACCTGCTGCGTTCCGGAAGCGGCCAGCAGCACGACGGCACTGAGGAGATGCGCCAGAACGCCGAGCGTCTGAACGACACGCTGCAGAGCTTCGGCATCGAGGCGCATATCACAAACGTCACCCGCGGCCCCTCCGTGACGCGCTATGAGCTGGAGCTGCAGCGCGGCGTCAAGCTCTCGAAGGTCACGAACCTGGCCGACGACATTGCCCTGGCCCTGGGCGCCTCCGGCGTACGCATCGCCGCCATCCCGGACAAGATCTCCGTTGTCGGCATCGAGGTGCCGAACCGTGTCGTCTCGGTGGTGCTGGCGCGCGATGTGATCGACTCGCCGGAATTCATCAAGAGCAAATCCCGCATCTCCTTTGCCGTGGGCAAGGACATCGGCGGCAGCCGCATCATCGGCGACATCGGCAAGCTCCCGCACATGCTCATTGCCGGCACCACGGGCTCCGGCAAATCCGTGTGCATGAACAGCCTCATCATCTCGCTGCTTTATAAGGCAAAGCCCGACGAGGTCAAGCTCATCATGGTCGACCCGAAAATGGTGGAGCTCGGCATCTACAACGGCATCCCGCACCTGCTGATCCCGGTCGTCACCGACCCGAAGAAGGCCGCGGGCAGCCTGCAGTGGGCCGTGACCGAAATGATGCGCCGTTACCGCATGATGGCCGACGCGGGCGTCCGCGATCTGGAATCCTACAACAAGCTGGCGCGCAGCGACGAATCGGATGAATACGAGCCCATGCCGCAGATCGTTGTGGTCATCGACGAGCTGGCCGACCTTATGCTGGTCGCCGCAAAAGAGGTGGAAGAGTCCATTTGCCGCATCGCCCAGATGGGCCGCGCATCCGGCATCCACCTGGTCATCGCCACGCAGCGTCCGTCCGCGGACGTCATCACCGGCCTCATGAAGGCCAACATTCCGTCCCGCATCGCATTCGCCGTCGCATCCGCGATGGAATCGCGCATCATCCTGGACACCTCGGGCGCGGAAAAGCTCGTCGGCAAGGGCGATATGCTCTATGCCCCGCTCGGCCAGGGCAAGCCCAAGCGCGTGCAGGGCTGCTTCATCACCGACGACGAGGTGCAGCGCGTCGTGGAGTTCATCAAGAGCTCCTCCCAGGCGCAGTATTCCGAGTCCGTCATGGCGGAGATCGATAAGAAGGCCGCCGAGAGCGGCAAGGGAAACGGCGCAGCCTCCGCTGCGTCCTCCGAGCCTGCCGCATCCGAATCCGACGGCGATGAAATGCTGCCCGCAGCCGTGGACGTCATCCTTGAGACCGGCCAGGCCTCCGTCTCCATGCTGCAGCGCAGGCTGAAGCTCGGCTATGCCCGGGCCGCGCGCATCATGGATGAAATGGAGGAGCGCGGCATCGTCGGTCCGTTCGAGGGCTCGAAGCCGCGGCAGCTGCTCGTCACCAAGGAGCAGTGGGAGGCCATGAAGTCCGGCGGCGAGCCGGAAAACCCGCCCGTTGAGGAGGAGATCCCGTAACCGTTTGTCATCTGCGGCGGCCTGCCGCCGTGGAAATAACTTGGCGTTGCATCCGGGAGGCTCCGGAGCGACAGCTGGAGGTATTATGAAACACACATCTACCCATGAGACCGTCTTTCGTCTGACTGCGCTCGCTGTGCTTGCCGCGCTGGTGGTGGTCCTGCAGACCCTCGCCACAGGCATCCGCATCGGGCCGATCCCGATCACGCTCACGCTCGTGCCCATCGTGGTCGGCGCGATCCTCTTCGGGCCGGGCGCCGGCGCGCTGCTTGGCGCGATCTTCGGCGTTGTCACGCTGATCCCGGGCATCACCGGCGCGGACCAATTCACCGCCGGGCTCTGGAATCTCCGTCCGTTCTGGACGGCCGTCCTGTGCATCGGCAAGGGCACGCTTGCGGGCCTCTGCTCCGGGCTTGTCTACCGCGCGCTGTGCAGGCATGAAACGCTTGGCTGCATCCTTGCATCCATCACCGCACCCATCGCCAACACCGGCACATTCGCCATCGGCATGCTGACCATCTTCCGGGACGTTCTGCAGGACCTTGCCGGCGGCAGCAATGCCATCTATTTCCTGTTCATCGTGGTCATCGGCCTCAATTTCCTTGTGGAAATGGCCATCAATGCGGCGCTCAGCACCGTGATCGCACGGATCGTCCAGATCGTCCGCAAAAACCTGATGAAATAAGCCTGTATGACGCCACAGCCCAGCCGGCAGAGCCCTCGGCTGGAGAAAACAAGCCCGGGAACAGGCCGAACGGCCTGCTCCCGGGCTTGTTTTTTTTGCTTTATTTTGCGTACGCCTGATCCATGAGGACAACGGGGACGCTGTAGAACGTGCCGCCGCGGTAGACTGTCAGCGTGACGGAATCTCCGGCGGAGAACTGGTTCTTGATCCGGTTCAGCTCCTCCACAGAGCCGACCGCCGTACCGTTGATCTCCGTAATGATGTCGCCCTCCTGCAGGCCCTTGGCGTATGCGTCGCTCTGCTCATAGACATGGGTGACATAGATGCCGTCAGGCAGACGGTAGTAGATGCGGAAGGTGGTCGGGAGCGTCTCGCCCTCGAAGCCCACGGACGGTCTGCCGGAGACATAGCCCTTTTCGATCAGCTCGTCCAGGATCGGCTTGGCCGCGTCGATCGGGATGGCAAAGCCGAGGCCCTCCACGCTGGCGCTGTAAGTGGAATAGTTGCCCATTTTCATGGTGTTGATGCCGATGACCTGTCCATAGCAGTTGATGAGCGGGCCGCCGGAGTTGCCGTTGTTGAGCGCGGCGTTCGTCTGGATCAGCGTCATGGTGCGGTCGCCCACCGTCAGATCCCGGTTGATGGCCGAGACGATGCCGTCGGTCATGGTGCCGCGCAGCTGCACGCCAAGCGGGTCGCCGATGGCCACCACTGCGTCTCCGACCTGCAGGACGGAGGAATCCCCGAACTCCGCGGGGGACAGTCCGGCCGCGTCGATCCGGAGCACGGCAAGGTCGCTCGTTTCATCGCTGCCGATGAGCGTGGCGGCGTAGTCCTGGGAATCGCTCGTCATGACGTTGATGGCCAGCGCGTCTGCGATCACATGGTGGTTCGTGATGATATAGCCGCTGGCGGTCATGATGATGCCCGTTCCGGAGGCCTTGCCGGAGCGCGTGACCGTTGAAATGGAGACGACGCTTGAGATCATCTTCCGGTAGATCTCCTGCAGGCTGAGGGCGCCTTCTGCAGACGAAGGTCTGGTGGGCTGGCCCTCGGGCGTCTGCCCGATGGTCAGGGTGGGCAGCTCCCGGTCCGTCGGCTGCGCGGGGGCGGCGGGCTGCGTCGGCTGCGCGGGCGTTGTCTCCCGGCCCGGCATCTGCTGCACCTGCTCCTCCGTGGGCTCGCCGGTCTGCTCATGCCGGCCGACGGTGATGGAAAAGCCGCTGTCTGTTTTGCGGACGCTGATGCCCGCGCTGCGCAGCAGGTACCCGGTGGCCGCCACAGCCGCCGTGAGCAGCACCAGGATCAGCAGCACCATCCACACGCCGCTGTGCCGTCTGCCGCCCTTCATGGGCGTGGGCTCCGGGCGCGGCTGCCAGGCTGCGGGCGGGGTCTGTCCGCCGGTGCTGCTGCCGGGATCGCCGTAAAATGTCTGGTCGTAATCGTAATTCTGGTTCGAGTCCATATCGGCACCTCTTTTCTGGAACCAAGACAGGAATGCGGATGCGCTGAATGTTACCGGACTGTGGGCAGCGTGAAGCAGAACTGCGTCACGCCGTTTTCGCTGGTCGCCCAGATGTCGCCGCCGTGGGCGCCGACGATCGTCTTTGCGATATAGAGCCCCAGGCCCCAGCCCTCGCGGTCCGCCGAGCGGGATTTGTCCGCCTTGTGGAAGCGGTCAAAGAGCAGCGGCAGCTCCTCCGGACTGATGGTCGGCCCGGTATTCTCCACGGTGGC
>CADCOJ010000071.1 GCA_902803075.1 Oscillospiraceae bacterium
AAGATCAGGCGGCCCTCCGGCGTGACGCGGGCCGCGCGCACGCCGCGCGAGAGGATGCCGCCCACGCCCAGCAGCAGCTGATTGGATTCTCCCATGTCTTTCTCCTCCTTCATGCTTCTTGCCGCCCTGTCAGGCCACATGGCAGTGCGTCCTGTGGGCGAGCGTCGTCCGCCCGAGCGCCGTGCAGCGCACGTCGAAGGCATAGTCCCCACGCGGGAACTGCGCCGTCACGTCCGCGTCGAAGCGGATGCAGACGGTGTTCTGCGCCGTCTGCGTGAACGTGAACGTCCGCACAGGCCGGTCTTCGGCGTCAAAAAACTGCACCTCCACCGTGTCCTCCGGGCCGAGCGTGACGCTCTCGCCGTCCTGGTCGCGCAGCAGCAGCGCCAGCGTGAGCTCGAACGTGTCGCCCGCATACCAGCTCAGGCAGCCGTTGCGCACCTGCGGGCTCTGCCTGGCCGCCGGGATCTGCGTCATCTCGCCGCCCCCCTTCAGGACAGGCGGGCGGTGGTGACGCCGCCCGCGCCGCCGCCTCCGCCTGCGGAGGGCGCCGCTGCCGACGCGCCTGCGAAGCCCGGCTTCGCGGCGCGCTTTTTCTGCTTCGTCTGGCTGCTCCGGGCGGAGGAGCGCCCGCCGGAGGCGTTCTTTGCCGCGCTTTTCTGCCATCTGCGCTCCTGCCAGAACTCCGCGTTCTCCTCCCCGGCGCGGCCGCTCCAGTAGTCCAGCATGTCGGCATAGCGCCGGTAGTCGCGGTCATAGGCCGCGGAATAGGCGCGCTCCGCGTCCGAAAGCGCGTCGCGGTAGTCCCGGACGGCGTCGCGGTAGCGGCCATAGTCCGTCTGCTCCCGCGCGCGGACAAGCGCATAGCGGTCCCGGAGCTGCTGCGTCCGGCTGTCATAGGCGTCGCGCGCCTCGCGGTAAAGCTGCGGCACCAGGTCGTTGAGCTTCTGCAGATACCCGTGGTATGCCTGCTGCCCGGCCGCCTGGCTGTAGCTCGAGCCGTAGCCGCCTGTCAGCGCCGCCGCCTGCGCCATGGTGTCGGTCATGGCCAGGCGGCCCAGCTCCTGGTACTGCTGCCGGTACTGCATGTAGAGCGTGTCCTTCCCCAGGTCATAGCGGAACGG
This sequence comes from Oscillospiraceae bacterium, assembly GCA_902803075.1. GTDB lineage: Bacteria > Bacillota > Clostridia > Oscillospirales > Oscillospiraceae > CAG-170. The sequence goes on from CADCOJ010000071.1 coordinate 1,125, forward strand.
CGCCCGGCCGCGCAGCGCCGCATAGAGCGCGTCCAGCTCGTCGTCCCAGCGGGAAACATAGTCCGCCGGACGCGCCGCGCGCGCCTGCGCAAGCGTCTGGCCGGCCTGCACCGTCTCCGCGCCCGGCGCAAAGCCGCCCTCCAGCGCCGAAAGGCGCGCGTCCGTCTGCGCCGTCACGCCGCTGCGGCGATATGCGGCCGCGCTCCCGGACGACGCGCCGCCCGCCTCCTGCACGCGCACGCTCTCATAGCTCCCGTCCGGGTTCACCGCCGTGATGCGGTAGAGTCCTCCGTTTGTCTGTACCTCGTCGCCCGCCGAAAGGCCGGCGGGCGCTTTGCCGTCAGGCTTCACGCTGTAGCGTGCCATCTGCATCCTCCTTTTCCGTATCCTGCGCAAGCTCCCGCGCCTCCAGCTCCGCGATCTGCGCGCGGAGCCGGTCCAGGGCGAGCGAGACGACGCTCGGCGGGAGCTGCGATTCGTTCACCGCCTCGACGATCCTCTGCATCATCGTGCGGATGGTCTGTGCTGTGGTCATGGCTCCTCCTTATGCGGCCGTGCCTCTGAGCTCATAGGTCCCGGCCGTGAAATTGAACAGGATCCCGCAGGTCATGGTGCTGTTGCCGATCCAGAAGCGGTGGGCGCCGCCGGTGTACATCTTCTCCACATAGGCGGGGTTGTCCGCGCCGATGACCACGGCGGGATTGCTCCCCGCCCAGCCCACGAGCACCTTCCGCGCCCCGGCCTCATAGATCTCCATGCCGTTGGCGCTCATTGCGGCGCTGTCCGCGCCGCCGGTGGAGATCCGCGTGGCATACAGGTTGCGCACCGAAACATTCGCAAAATCCAGCGTCCCGCCCCGGATCACCGACGCGGAAAGGTTGTATGCGTCGTCGATATAGCCCATGAGCGTGTTGAGCTTCGTCTGGATGCTCACGCCGTTGAGCTGCAGGTCGGTGGCGTTGACGCGCCCGGTGACCGTGGCGCTGCCCAGCAGCGTCAGGCTCGTGGCCGTGAGCGCGCCGGAGATGACCGCGTCCGAGCAGGAGAGCCTGCCGTCCGCCGTGACCTTGAACCGGCTGCCCAGCGAAAGCCCCTGCGTGCCGAAATAGAGCCCGTTCTCCGCGCCCCAGGCGCTGCTGGTGCGGTAGATGCCGTCTTTTGCCACCGTCCACGCCCCCAGGCGCGAATCCGCCGCGGCCGTCAGCCGGCCGGAGAGCACCGCGTCGAAGGCCTCCAGCGTGCCGGAGGGGAAATGCAGCTTTTTCCCGCTGAGCCAGGCCACCTCCGCGCCGTCCTGCCAGAACGAGAGTCTGCCCGGCGTGACGGTGAGCAGCTCGTTCTGCGTCCGGTCCAGCACCTCGCCGCCCTCCGCCACGGCCGTGTGCAGGTTGCCCACGCCCACGCCGTAGACCGGCGCGGCCCCGTCGTAATACAGAAGGCCCGTGCGCACATACTGCGCCGACTGGACCGAGAAGCGGTTGTTGATGCCCGCGGTATAGGTATAGAGCTGGGCGATGCCCGCCGCGTCGGCGTCCAGGCGCAGCTGCGTCTGCTGCGTATAGCGCCCGAAGTCCGACACGGCCACATAGCTCCCCTTCAGCTCCGCCGCCCAGCGCTGGGAATGCTCCGCGGCATAGTCCGCCGTCCGGACGATCAGCTCCCGCAGGGCCTTGGCCTGCGCCCGGGCCTGCGGATCGGGCTGCGCGGCCGCGTCGTCCCGGGTGCGGATGGCCAGGTCCAGCTCGCGCAGCACGCCCATGGCCCCCAGATCCACGCGGTTGAGCCGGTCCGTCAGCGTGATGAGCGCCCGGCGCAGGCTTTCGATGCGCGCCTCGGCGCTTGCGCCCGTCACGCTCGGATAGGCAAGCGTCAGCAGTTCCTCAGCCATCGCTGCCCGCCTCCGTGATGCGCGCCAGGCTCATCAGGCGCACCGTCCCGCGCCCGGTGAGCCGCAGGCGCAGATGGTCGCAGCGCGCCGGGCGGATGGGCAGCAGGAAGGTGCGCAGCCCGCGGCCGTCGATGTGGCCCATGTGCTTCCAGCCGCCGCCGGAATCATATTCGATCCACACGTCGCACGACGCGCCCGCCGGCAGCAGCATCCGCAGGTTCAGCCGCGTGACATACTGCCTGCCAACGAGCCCGGAGGTGATGAGCCCCGTCTGCGCCATCCAGCGCACAGGCCCCTCCGCCTCGCCCTCCGAGCCGAAGAGCGTGCGCAGCGTCCCGTCCGGCGAGAGGGCGTAAAGCTCATCGCCCACGCGCGCAAACGCGCAGACCGCCAGCGCATCCTCCCGGTGCCAGAGCCCGCGCCGCACGTCATAGACGAACAGATGCTGCCGCCCGTCCTCGCCGGTCATGGAGATGTAATATTTCCCCCGCGCGCTGCCCGCGGCAGCGCTGTGGAAGCGCTGCGTGCCGAACGCCTCCGACACGGACACGGGCACGCTCCCGTCATACATGCACACGCCCAGCCGCGAAAGGTACAGCAGCCGCCCCTCCACGGCGGCGATGCTGGCGGCGCTGCCGCGCTGCACCCCCGCGCAGGTGATCTGCACGGCCTGATGCGCGCCGGAGGGGGCGGGATAGATGCGGTGGATGCAGTCCTCCTTGAAAAAGACCGGCGTGTCGCCCAGCGTGGCCGCCCCGGTCCAGGGGCCCTCCGAGCCGCAGGCGGCCCGCCAGGAATCCGCGGCCGTGCCGCGGAAGCTCTCCCAGTTCCTGCAGTCGCCCAGGCGGCAGCAGTACAGCTCGTTGACGATCCTCCCGCCCGACAGGCCGTACCGGCAGCCCCACAGGCGGTTGCCGCACTCGGTCACATAGTCCATCTCCGGCAGCCTGCGCTGCACGCGCACGGTCCCTTCGGTCTGCTCCGCCGCCGCGTCCAGCAGCCCCGTGACGACGATGGCGCCGTCCTGCGCGCGCACGAGCGTGTGCAGCGCGTTGAGCGCCTCCGCCTGCGCCGTGCCCGCCAGGCCGGAGACGCGCACGCCGTCCCCGGCGGAAAAGCCCTGACCGATGCCGCCGGCCTCCAGCTTCACGCACACCGTCGGCACGGAGCTCCACTGCTCCGTGGCGGCGCTCCAGATCTTGAGCGTGTGCACCGGCCCGGAGGTATCGAGCCAGTAGTCGCCGTTCTGCGCGCCCTCCGGCATGGCCTGCTGCGTGAACGCGGGGGCCACGGGCGCGCCCTCCGCCGTGCAGAGGCTCAGCCGCACGGGCGTCTCGGCGCAGCTGACGGCCGTCTCATGCGCCATGAAGCCGCAGTCGTCCCAGTCCTCCGTATTAAAATAGTATCCGTCCGGGAACACGCACAGATACGCGCCCAGAAACACCAGCTGCTTGCGCCCCGGCGAAAGCGTGACGCCGTGCATATGCTCCCGCATGGACGCGCCGCCCACCGTCACCGCCCCGTCCTGCACGGCCACGAGCCTGCCCTGCGCGGCGATGGCCTGCAGCCCCGGGAAGGCGCCGAGCGTCCCGCGCCGGGGGCGCACGGTCATCTGCGGGAACCCGTCGGACGACAGGTTCTCCATGTCATAGAACGCGCCCTCGGCCACGCGCAGGGTGTGCTCATAGCCGCCAAAGGCGGATATGACCGTCTGGCTGCGCCGGATGGCCGTCTGCTTCGGCAGATACATCTGCCCTCCCTCCCTTCAAAGCCGGAAATGGTCCGCCCGCTGGCGGGGCAGGCCAGCGCGGTTGCAGGCGGCAAAATATGCCGCCCAGCAGCGGTTGAATTTCTCCGCCGCGTTGTTGCAGCGGACGATCTCGCCGTTGGCGTCTGCGATCTTCATCTCCAGATACCACCGGTAGAGCTCGTCATAGGGCATGGGCACCAGCAGCTCGGTGCCGTCCATGTCGCACGCCGGCCCGTAGCCGCGGAAGGCTTCGTCCGCCCCGTGCTCCGCGCGGATCTCCGCCTGCACCATGCCGTCCAGCGTGCTGAGCCAGCGCACCTTGTCCTCGTTGTCATACTGGTTCGGCGTCAGCCGGTCCACCAGGTCGATGGCCTCGCGGATGGTCATGCGCGCGCCCCCCCTTCAGCGGACGGCGAGCTGCTGCTCGGCGCGCTGGGCCTGCTCGCGCAGGATGCGGGCGTTCTCCAGCGCCTCAAAGACCTCCTGCGGCACCTCCACGCTCTTGCCGCGGGGCACCTGGTAAGCCCTGCCGTTGACGCAGACGAAAACAAACTGCTGCTCCGTGCCGCCGGCTCTGGGCAGTGTGACGGTATGCTTGCGATCGCTCATGATCTGATACTCCTTTCCTGCGCCCCGGCCCCCCGCGGGGAGCCGGGGCATGCGTTCAGTTTTCCGTGTCCTCCGCGCTGTATCTGCCGCAGGACTCCACGCGCACCATGCGGTCCTCATAGAGGATCTTCGCCGCGCTGGAGAACTTGTAGCCCAGCGTGGAGAACTGGTTCAGCGGGCCGCCCACCTGGCCCTTGTCCTTGATGATCATCTCGAAGTTGCCGCCCTCGGGGTCGATCATGCCGTAGGCGTCGCGGCCGAGGAACAGCGTGCAGTAGACCGCCAGCCCCTGCGGGCAGGTGCTGTCCTTCAGGACCTTGGCCTCGGTGGTCTCGATGAAGCGCACGCCGTGCAGCTCGCCGATCTCGCCCTCAAAGATCTCCGTGGCGGCGGCATACTTGTGCGCCTCGATCCAGCCCTCGCTGGAGCGCAGGTCGTAGGCGACGGAGGGATGGATGATGGCGACATACTTGCCCTGGATCTTCGGGGCCTTGAGCTTTTTGAGGGTGGTGACGGCCTTGTTGACCTCGTCCGGGGTGAGGACGGCGGTCTGATCCAGCGCGGCGCGGGAGGTGACCTCGGTGTGCGTGCCGTCGGGGGCGACCTTGTCGCAGTACTGGACGTTCGTGCCCGCGATCACCACGCCGCGCACCAGCTTGTCCTGCGTGGTGCCGGCGGACGCGCCCAGCTCCTCCGCCGCGCCCAGGATCACATCGTCGATGGCGTGCAGCTCCAGCTGGTCGGAGACGGACACATAGGTGCCGTACTGGCTGATGGTCTGGGTGACGGCGGACTGGCCGAACTTCTGCCCCGTGGGGATGACGCCCTCGGTGAGCTGGCCGGCGTCGGCCAGCGTGTTCCACTTGCGCCATTCCACGCTCTTGCCGCGCCCGGCGGGCAGCGGCTGCTTGCGGGCGAACTGCGCGTGGATCAGCTCCGGCCTGGCGTTCTCCAGCAGCTCCGTGTCGTAGAACGTCTTCATGGCCGTGCTCATGCTGCTGTCTGCGGTGAAGTCCGTCCTTGTGCCGTCGTAGGCGTTGACATAGCTCCCCGTCGCGTTCACGAGCGTGCCCGCGTCCGCAAACAGCTGAAGATCAAATCTCTGCATCAATGCTTCCCTTTCCTTTCTTCCCCTGCCGGGCGGCGCGCCGGTCACAGCCGGATCTTCTCGCCCCGCCTGGCTCTTGCCTTGACCTCGCTCCTGGTCTGCTTCGACCAGCGGGCGGGGTCGTCGTCGAACGGGCCGCGCATACGCGCGTCCATTGCGCCCTCCCGCGGGCGCAGATACCCCTGCTGCGCAGCCGCCGCCAGCTCCTCGCGCGTCCTGCGCGCGCCGTACTCCATCGCGCTTCTCTGCAGCTCCTGAAAATGTGTCAGCTCATAAGCGCTCCGTGCATCGACGCCGCAGGCGATCAGCCGCATGAACGCCGGCTGCGCCAGCTCCCTGGAAAACTCCGCCTCCGGATAGCGCGCCTGCACCTCGGCGAACTGCGCCTTCAGCCGCAGAAAGCCCTGGCGCAGCGCCGCCTCCCGCGCGGGCGCGTCCGCCTCCTCCCCGCCCTGCGGTTCGCCGGGCGCCTCCTGCGCGGGCGCGTCCGCCTGCGCTTCGCCCGGCGCGGCGGCGCAGGCGCCGTCCGCTGCCGGCAGCTCCTGCGAAAAGAGCTGCAATGTCATGCCGTCTGTCATCGTCCCTCTCCTTTCTCCTGCATATCCAGCCGCACATGCGCCGGATACTGCGCCTGCAGCAGCCGCATCCCCGCCGCGAACGCCCGCAGCAGCACCTGCACGTCGCGGCAGGCCTCTCCCTCCGGCCGCAGCCGGATCATGCAGCGCCCCGGCCGCAGCGCGGCCTGCGCGCCGCTGCCCGGCGTCTGCCGCACCGCCTCCGCCAGCGTCAGCGCCAGCATGGAGACCGCCGCGCACACGATGTCGCTGCCCGCCGGCGCAAAGCCCGCGTGCCCCGTGATCTCCACGCCCTCCGGCCCGATCCGCGCGCGGATCATTCCGGCTGCCCCGCCTTCTGCGCGTTCTCCCGCGCCCGGCGCATGCGGCCGGGCTCCTTTCTGCGCTCCTCCTGTCCGGGCAGGCGGATCTCCCCGCCCGGCGCGGCGGGCGACGCGCCGCCCTCCGCGATCCCTGCCAGCTCCGCGGCGCGTTCCGGCTCATATTTCTGCGCCAGCCCCAGCGCGAGCCGGGCCCACATGCGCAGCTCGTCGTGCTGCGCGCGCTGGGCGCGCACCGTCTGCAGCACGGCGTCGCGGCCGTCAAAGTCCATCATCTCCAGGCACGCGCAGGCCTGGGCGGCAAATTCCGGCCGGAAGAAGCCGAGCTGATAGAGCTGCAGGGCCAGCTCGTTCTGCGCAAGGCGGGAATATTCGGCGTGCTTCTGGGCCGACACGGCCACATCGAACACGGGCGCGCCCGGCGCGCCGGGGCTCCGGCGCAGATGCTCGTTGCAGTAGAGCACGAACTGCTCCTCGCCCCCGGCGCCCGTGATGCGGAAGGTGCGCGGCAGATCATAGAACTGCCGGATGCGCTCGATCACCATGCGGATCATCCGCGCGTAGGCGCGGTAGGCCGACTTGGTGGACGCCCGCGAGCTGCGTCCGGACGCCTCCTGCAGCGCCGCGATGGCCGAGGCGGCGGTGACGCCGGCGGCGACCTGGCCGTTGGTGACGTCGGTGTTGCCGGTGGTCCATTTGAGCTCCTCGATCTTGTTGGCCAGGATCTGCACATAGACCGGCGGCAGCGGCTCCACGCGCACCTGCTGCAGCGTGTCCTGGCCCAGGTTCCCGTCCACATGGATGAAGGGCCTTGTCCAGTCGGCATATTCCTGCTCGTTCACCGAGCCGTCCGACCGCCGGAACCACCGGGGCGTGGCCGCCATGACGGCGTTTTTGAAGACCGCCTGGTCCATCCGGTCGATCTGCTCCTGCGGCCCCTTGCCGATGTCGATGTAGCCGTAGCCGCAGATGGAGCCCTCCACCGGGAACAGCCGGTCGAAGACGAAGGGATATTCCCCGTCGTCATACAGCCCGCGCACGCAGGGCGGCTCGGCCACCGGCACGGCCTCCAGGCGCGTGCCGCCCGTCTCCGGGTCGGGAACCTCCCGCTCCACGCAGGGGGCGGAGGCGTCGTTCTCCGTGGCATAGAGCACCGTCGTGCCCACGAACTTGCAGTAGTGCAGCACCGTCCGGCCGCCCTGCCGCTTCTTGTAGTACCAGTCCACCACCATCGTCCGGTCGGGCTGGTCCACCGCGTCGTCGGTGCGGTATTTTGTCCGGGGCAGCGTCTCGCCGCCCAGCTTCCCCTGCAGCTGCGGCCAGCGCGCCAGCAGCGTCTCGTTGTCCTCCGGCTGCAGGTAAAACACGTTCCGCGACTCCTGGATGTCGCGGATGCCGGGCTCCCAGTAGAGGTTCAGCAGCTCCGCCCGGCGGATGGACACGTCCCCCAGCCCGCCCAGCTTCTCCGGGTCCCAGCATACGCTCCATACGCCCGTGCCCTGCTTCATCTTCTGCCAGCAGGTGTCGGAGTAGACCTCCTCGAAGTCGTTCTGCTCCAGGATGCACGGCAGGATGGACGAGAGCAGCTGCGCCTCGGCGCAGTCGCCCCGCTCGCGCGGGCGGACGGAGGGGGCGGGATAGGCCGCCACGGCGTCGGCATGCTTGCCCATGATGACGTTGAACAGCCAGCCGGAGGCAGGCCGGTCGTCGGCGGGGTTGCCCTTGTCGTCGAATGCGCGCCACTGGCGCAGCTTCCACCAGTCCTCGTTTGCCGCGAGCCTGCGCTCCAGATTCTGTTTCCCGCGCTGATAGCGCCGCAGTGTCTGCGCCGCCTCGCGCAGCTCGGCCTCCCCGATGGGCGGCCGGATGGTTTCGCTCGTCTGCATGAAAAGATCTTCCCTTCCCTTCTGATTCATCTGCCGGCCAGCTGGTCGAGCGGATCGAACACCGCCGCCGGCTCCGCCTGCCTGGCCATGGGCCGCACCGGCCGCGCCATGCACAGGTAGCGCCATTCATCGGCCGCATGGTCCTCCTGCGCCGTGTCCAGATCCTCCGGCTGCGTGTTGGAATACTGCAGCAGCGGGATCGTCCGGATGAAGGCCCTGCACCCGGAGAACACATACATCCGCGGGTAGCCCTGCGCGTCGAACTGCAGCCGGTAGTGGCACTGCATCCAGCCCGCGATGCGCCGGTTGTCGCCGGGCGTGAAATAGACGCCGCAGCGCCCGGCGGTCTGCGCGATGCTCTCGCCGCGGGAGGCGTCCCAGATCGACGGGTCGGCCACGCCCGTGATCTGCTTCCCCTTCAGCCAGGGGTGCTCCTGCTCCAGCCTGCGGATCTCGTTGAACTGCTTTTCCGGCGGCCAGCGCACGCCCTCGTTGGGCGTGGGCCCGCAGCCGTAGAGCTCCAGGATGCGGTAGAGCACCCCGTCGTAGTCCACCGCCCACCAGGCGCAGGAAAACGGCCTGCCGTAGCCGAAGTCATAGCTGCGCAGCACCGTCCAGCCGGGATCCGGCGGGAACGGGTCGATCACATGGGTCCACCGCCGGTCGGCGTAGTGCTCGGGCCGGTCGGCGAATTCCTCGAAGAACTGCCCCTCATAGACGTCCCACGCGCCGTAGCGCCAGGCGGCGCGCAGCCTGGGCGGCAGCGCCTCCAGCTGCCGGAGATAGTCCGGCTGCGCGCGCATCAGCGCGTCGTTGTCCGTGGCCAGCGCCTGGATGAAGCTGTAATCGTCCGGATCCTCCCCCGGCAGGAAATGCCGGTCCACAAAGACGCGCTTAAAATAGGCGTGGCTCGGCCCGCCGGGGTTGAGCGTGTAGTAGGTGCGCTTGGGGAACGCGTTCACGCCGCGCACCGCCGTGTTGATGGCCTCGATCCACGGCTGGAGCAGCTGCCCCGCCTCGTCCAGGAACACCACGTCGTATTCCGCCCCCTGGTACTGCCCCAGATCCGCCTCGCCCGCGCAGTAGCCGAACACGATCTGCGACCCGTTGGGGAACCGGAAGAGCTTTTCCGAGCGGCTGTACTGCGCCGCGCCGGCCAGCTCGCGCTCCAGCGGCTGGATGTGGTTGTTCAGCAGCTCCCGGTATGTCCGCCGGACGATCAGGATCTGGATGCCCGCATAGCGCATCGCCAGCAGCTTGGCCTTGGCGCGCACGGCCCAGCTCTTGCCGCCGCCGCGTGCGCCGCCGTAGGCCACATGCCGGTGGCGGTCCAGCAGGAACAGCCGCTGCCTGGCGTTGGGCACGCCGATGTTCAGTACCATCCCGCAGCCCTCACTCCGCGCATGCGCGCACCTCCGGCTCCATCACAACCGTGCACACGCCGCCCGCGCCTCCGCCCAGCGCCTGCCGCAGCTCCGCCGCCTGCCGCAGCGTCTTGACCAGCTCGGCCAGCTCCCGGCCGGCCGCGGCGGTCTGGTCCGCATCGTTCGCCGCCTCCAGCAGCCGCCGGGAAAGCGCCTCCATCGCCCGGTCCAGGTTCCGGGCCATCCGGTCCGTCCCGGCCCGGTCCTCACGCGTCCCCATACTGCTCCCCCGCCGCCCTGTACAGCTCGCACAGCGCGCACTGCTTCGTCCGGCAGAAGATCTCCATCTGCCGCTCCCGCGCCT
>CADCOJ010000072.1 GCA_902803075.1 Oscillospiraceae bacterium
AGAAGAGATGAAAATGGATTTTGACTTGAGAAAACACGAAACAAACGCCCCTGACTGTTCTTTTTGAGCAGTCGGGGCGGTTTGCTAATCTTCGTAAGACATGCGAATCTAAAGCACAAGTATGGAAGCTGGGCATTTTGGTGTCAGGTAATCAAAAGAATTCAAAGAAAGAGAATGTTAAGACCGCGTTCGGGGCATATCAAGACTGTAATATTGATGTGAGAACAAACTTGCATAATCTTTCGAACGCGGCAAACAATAGTTTTGCAGTTTATAACAGATAAGGGAGAATTCAACATGAAAGCAACTGGAATCGTTCGCCGTATTGATGATCTTGGCCGTGTCGTGATCCCAAAGGAGATCCGCCGCACGCTGCGCATCCGGGAGGGCGACCCGTTGGAGATTTACACGGAACGGGACGGCGAGGTGATTTTTAAGAAATACTCCCCCATGGGAGATCTCGGAATGCTTGCAGAGCAGATCTGCGAAGCGATGGGAAAAAACACAGGGCATATCGCTGCCGTCTGCGACCGCGATACGGTCATTGCCGTTCATGGGACGCAGAAGCGGGAACTGATGGATAAACATTGTTCACCGGAGTTGGAGCAGCTCATGGAACTTCGTCGTTCATACCGCTATCAGACCGGCGACAGCAAGCTCCGCCCGACGGACTCCACAGAGCGGTATCATCTCGGCACGGCGGCTCCAATCGTAACAGAGGGAGATCTGATGGGATGCGTGATGCTGCTGCTTGAAAACGAAGATGCGCCGCTGGGAGAATCAGACCAGAAGCTTGTGCAGACCGTAGCGGGGTTTCTTGGAAAACAGATGGAAAACAACTGAAAAACAAACGGGACGGATTCTTTCCGTCCCGTCTGTATGTCAGGCCTGTCCATCATGCAGCGCGTGTCCCTGATTCATGGCCTCATGCTCCTTCCGGAGCTGCTCGTGGAGCTCCAGCACGTTCCAGCCTTTGTTGTGCTCGGTCAGAACAGCCTTGCATGCCACAGGCGGAAGGCCGGCGTCCCGAAGCGCGTGAAGGAACCGGTCGATCAGTCCGTCCGGGAAATGCGCGAGCACAAGCATTTCGTCACGAAAGGAAGGACCGTCATACATGGAGTCAAAGCTTCCGAGATCTCCGGTAAAGGAGCCAATGGAGTTGAGATACTCCCACACTGCGACTGGCCGAACACGGATACCGAGGCGAAGCGCTGCCATACGGAGACGCGAGAGCTTCTTCGCAGGAAATTGAAATGTCAGGATAATGGGTGTCTGGCTCATGCGAACTCCTTTCTTTCCGGACGCAGGAAGCCCGCCCACATCAGCATGCCGGCCAGCGTCCAGAAGTATGCCATCATATACGGTTCTTCAAAAATGTTTTCAAACAGGCAGTGGATCAACACACCGCACAGGCCGGAAAAGATTGCAGCACACAGCGGATAGAGACAGTCTAACCCGTTTTTCATGCGCAACGCCGTCCTCCGCAAAGTGCGCAGCCCGTTCACGACCAGCCCTCCGAGCATGATGAGGTACGCGCCGAGACCAATATAGCCGGTTTCAGTCATGACCTTCAAATAGTAATTGTCAACATACGTGTATTCCACGAAGTCGAGCACCTGGTTTTGGACGGCAACGGCCCCGCCGAACATTCCGAGCCCTGCGCCGGCGGCTTTCCCGCGGTTATGCAGAAGGGAAAGTGCCATAAATTTCCGCCTGGCACGGCCGCCAGCTGCTGTGGCTTCCCGAAATTCGGGCGTGAACAGAAAGCCGATGCGCGAGCGTACAAAGGGGAGCAGACACGCAGCAGCGCCTGCGACGATGAGCGGCGCGAGGAGCCTGCGGTCAACCAGAAGAATGAACAGAACAATGGCGACAGCCATAGCCATCCATGCACCGCGGGACATGGTGAACAGACAGCCGAAGCACATGCAGATTGCTGCGGTCCAGGCGGCTGCTTTCCAACGAAGGTCTTTCACATAGTAGGCAAGCGCGGCTGCCATCGGCGCACAGAGCACCATGAAATCTCCCATGATGTTGGGACTGCCGAAGATTGAGTAGACGCGCGTGCGGACGGCAGTCTCTGTGTGTGTTGTCCAGCTTTCGGGGATCGGAACGGCAATGATATACTGATAAATCCCGTGCAGAGAAATTGCAGCGGCAAGGAGGACAAGGAGCAGATACACGCGCAGGAAATCACGTTCCGAGCGCAGCAGCCGCACAATAAGGAAGAACCAGACAAGATATTGTACCGCCGCACGGAAGCCTGCAATCTGGATGGAGAAAAACGGCGAAACAACAAGCATGAGCACGAAAGCCGTCACAGCATAGATCAGGACCGGAATATCCTGCGGTGTTGCGCAGGGCGCAAGCGGATGCTTCCGGCCGGTCCGTGCATACAGGATCGCAAAGACGGCCAGGAACACGAGCCCTTCGTCCCACACGGACGAGAGGACAGGCACTGCCAGAAGATCCCGCAGCACATGGTCGATCAGTACATACAGCGCAAGCATGGAGAGCACGGCGCCATGCAGTCCGCCTGAGAACAGCCAGCTCAGCAGACGGCTGTTCCGGCTGAATTGGACGACAGCCTGCCAGATACGTCCAGGAAGCGAGTGGTCCAGCGCCGCGCGCAGCGGGTGAGCGGAAGCAAGACGTGCATTGACAGCGGTCAGACGTGCGTGAAGACGGCTGCTTTGTGTCGCGCGGGCAGGCGACGCAAGTGCACGGGCAAGCGCCTGCGCGCAGGTACTGCTGCGTGTCCAGTTCTGCAGAGCAGTCACAACTCGGCTCGAAGCGGCTGCTGTGGTCAGCCAGGCGCCAATGGCAGCCATGATCTTCCAGATCCGGCTGGAGACCAGCATCTCATCCATCCGATGCCTCCATGGAGCAGATGATACCGGTCATTTCAAATTCACTCGTTTTGAGGATATATTCGCATCCGACACGGATCTCCTGAGAGACAAGCTTATAGGCCCCAGCCTTATAAGTTGCAGAGCCGCGGACAGTCATAAACAAATCCTCGTGTCCTTCGGTTCCGGAGCTGGGCTGCGTGCGCACGTCGGTAATCGTTGCATCCTGCAGGCGGGAATCGTTCAGGATCTGTTTGTTCAGCTGCGTATGTGCAAACGCGCAGACGTCCGGCTGCGTATCCTCAAACACAACGGTAAAGGTGAGGTCGGTGTGAGGATCTGCAACAGCAGCTGCTGCCTTTTTTCCTGCAAACTTCCATGCGAGCGCGCCGACTGCGGCGATCACAAGCAAAATGACCAGCAAGTCGATCACGTTGATCCTGCCGAACAGGCGGCCTTTTTCGTCCATCAGTTTCATGAGTGCCTCCACAGAGAATTTGGTTGATTTGACAGGAAACATGGGATATAATGCAGTCGAACGGGGAATCGTCCGGAATCCATGCTTCTCCGCCTATTTTACTGTATCTTTCCGCAAGAAACAAGTACCAATTCAAATTGAGGGTATCGCAATGAAGGTGATCCATCTGATCTCCGGCGGAGACGTCGGGGGTGCCAAAACACATGTGTTGTCCCTGCTGGAAGGGCTTGGCAAGACAGAACAGGTGCGTCTTGTCTGCTTCCGCGAGGGCGATTTTGCTGTGGACGCGCGCAAGCTCGGCATCGATACAGTCATCATGGAACAGTCCGTCGGCAGGACCATCCGTGATCTGAGCCGTATGATCCGCGACGAGGGTTTCGAGATTGTCCACTGCCATGGCTCGCGCGCAAATATGACCGGCGCAATTCTACGCAGAAAGATCCGGATCCCCACTGTGACGACGGTCCATTCCGACTATCGGCTCGATTATCTCGGCCGGCCTCTGCACCGCGTGACGTACGGCACCATCAACACGCTTGCGCTGCGTCTGTTCGATTATCACATCGGCGTCTCGGACGCCATGACGCAAATGCTTATCACACGGGGCTTCGACCCGCAGACCATCTTCACTATATACAACGGCGTGGACTACAGTCAGACGCAGCCGAAGATTGACCGCGTCACATACCTTCGCAGCATCGGCATCGAACCGGAGGAGGATACCGTTGTCTTTGGCATTGCCGCGCGGTTGACGCCGGTCAAGGACATTGCAACGCTCATCCGTGCATTTGGCCCTGTGGCCAAGGATCATCCGAACATCCGCCTGCTCATTGCCGGGGACGGCGAGCAGCGGCAAATGCTCATGGAGCTGGCAACAGAGCTTTGCCCGCCCGGCAGCTTCAAATTTGCCGGATGGGTTTCGGACATGACGAGTTTCTATAATGCGGTGGATGTTAATATGCTCACATCGCTCTCCGAGATGTTCCCATATGTTATCCCGGAGGGGGCGCGGATGCATTGTGCAACCATCGCCTCCAACGTCGGCGGCATCCCGTATATCATTGAGCACGGCGTCACGGGACTGCTGTTCACGCCGCAGGATGTCGGGACGCTTGCAGCGCACATTACAAAGCTCACGGAAAACACACAGATGCGTCTGCAGCTTGCAGAAAACCTTCACGAGAGGGCATCCCGTGAGTTTTCGGTCGATTCTACGGTCCGGAAGCAGATCGAGATCTACCAGACCATCCTTCGTCGGGAAAAGCTTCCGAAGCACGGAAGGCGCGGTGTTCTGATCTGCGGCGCGTACGGGAAGGGGAACGCCGGCGACGACGCGATCCTCAAAAAAATTCTAGAGCAGATGCGCGCCATCGACGCCGATATGCCGCTGCATGTTCTTTCACATGATCCGGCACAGACGAGACTTCGCTACCGTGTCGGCGCTGTGCATGCGTTTGATCCGTTCCGGTTCCTGACGCTCATGTTCAGGGCGAAGCTGTATCTGTCCGGAGGCGGCAGCCTCATCCAGAATGAGACGAGCCGTCGTTCGCTGCACTACTATCTTTTGAGCATTTGGCTTGCAAAGCACTGCGGCTGCCGTGTCATGATGTACGGATGCGGCATCGGCCCCGTGACAGGGGCGCGTGACCGGTCCCTAACAGCACGAATCATCAACAGCTGCGTGGACGCTGTCACCCTGCGTGAGGACCTGTCCCGTCAGGAGCTGGCTGACATGGGCGTCACAAAGCCCCGGATCGTTCTGACAGCGGACCCGGCGCTTCTGTTGCAGCCGGCGTCTGACAGTGCGGTATCCGGCTTCTTTCTCAGCAGCGACCTTGATCCGGACGGGCGTTACGCCATGTTCTCGCTCCGGCCGTGGAAGGACCTGGACGAACATCTGCAGGCGATCGTGGACGCTGCAGATTATGTAAACAAAAAGTATGGTCTGACGCCTGTTTTCCTGGCGCTTGAGCCCGGACGTGATCTGGAGGTCAACCGCCGCGCGGCGGGGATGCTTTCATGCGAAAGCGCCGTTCTGCCGGCACCGGAAAATGAGCAGATCACGATCGGGATCATGAAACGGATGAATGTGATCGTTTCCATGCGGCTGCATGCACTGATTTTCGCATCCAGCGTCGGCGTGCCGCTTGTGGCCGTTTCTTATGATCCGAAGGTCACGGGCTTCATGAAATACCTTGGTCAGAAGCACTGCCTGGAGCTTTGCGATGTGACGCAGCAGAGCCTCTGCGATGAGATCAGCAGCGCACTGGATGCACAGGAGCCGTATTCCGTTTCCCGGCTGCAGCAGTTGGCCGATGAAAATGAGCGGGTCGCAAGAGAACTACTGGAGGGGAAGCAATGAAACAGATTGTCTGCATGGCAACGTCGCCGTGGTATCCGATTCCTACGCGAAAGCAGCAGGTCATGAGCCGCATCCCGGATGCAGAGATCCTGTATTTTGACCCGTCGGTCACATACCTCGCGCCCATCAGGGACAAGACAGCCCGACCGCTTTTGAGCCGTTACAGGAAAGACGGCGTCAAGCCGCAGGAGAACATCACGGTTTACAGCCTCCCGCCTGTCCTGCCGTTTTTTAATAAGAGCCGCGCAGTCAACCGCCGCAATCAAAAGCGTATTGCCCGCTTTGTCCGTGAGAAAATGAAGCAGCATGGCTTTGAAAAGCCGCTCCTGTGGGTCTATTCTCCGGTGACGGTCGATTTGGTCGATCTGATCCCGCATGAGGGACTTGTCTATGACTGCGTGGACCGCCATTCGGCCTACGGCGGGCTGATGGATCCGGAGTTGGTGGACCGGATGGAACTGGAGCTTGCCGCGAAAACAGACATGACCTTCGCCACCGCACAGGGGCTTGCCGAGCGTCTGCGTGAGGCGCAGAGCGCCACAAGGTGCATCCCAAACGGTGCGGATTTTGACCGCTTTGTGCAGGCGTCGCAGCCGCAGCCGATGCCGGAGGATCTGAAAGAGATCCCGAAGCCGATCTTCGGCTTCGTCGGAGCTCTCCAGCCCTGCATCGCGTACAGCTATATCGAAGCTGCGGCAAAAGCACGCCCGGACTGGAGCTTTGTCCTGATCGGGAATGAGAAGCCCGGTGCTGATCTGGCGGAGCTGAAAAAGCTGTCCAATGTCCATTTCCTTGGACTGCGGAAGAACGCGGAGCTGCCGCGGTATCTGGCACACTTTGACGCGTGTCTCAATCTGTTTGCATCCGGTGATCTGAGCAAAGATGTGAGCCCCCTCAAGTTTTATGAGTATCTCGCTACGGGCAAGCCCATCGTTTCGACCATGCAGCCGGATCAGGTGCTGTTCTATGGGCCGCTCATCCACATTGCTGGAAGCGAGACGGAATTTGTTGCCTGCTGCCAGGAGGCGCTTGCAGATACGCAGCCGGAACGCGCCCTGGCGCGGATTGCTGCAGGAAAGGACTGCTCCTGGGACAGGCGTGTGGAGCAGATCTGCCAGGTCCTGCGGCAGAAGGGGATTCTCTGACCTTTCGAAACATTCCATGCGTCCCGGCGCCCATGTACGGGCGCCGGGACTTTTGCGCTTCGGAGGCTCAGCCGGTCTTCCGGCTGCAGTTTGTGCAGCTGTCGGCAGGGTCGATGCAGGGTTCGTTTTTGGAAGGGAAGAAGGCGTCCATCGGGAATTCGATCTGGCTGAAGACGTCGCAGGGATTCTCAGCGCCGGAACCGCTGACCGACGGACATGTCTTGGTCGGCACGCAATAATCGAACGACGGGATAAGCAACTGTGCCGCGCGCTCAAGCTTTGCAATCGAGAACTGGCCGATGGTCACAAGCAGACGTTTGCATTCGCCCGTCAGAACGAGCGGTTCTTCGAAGCATCCAAGCAGTGCCTCAGGGATGACCGGGGCTGCATCCGGCTTGCAGCAGCTGCATGCCTCCTGCACGCGGGAGCCGAGAATGATCGGATCGACTGTTTCCACGATGGCCTGCGGCAGGGAGGCAGACTGAAGCGTCTGGCGGCAGAGCCCGGGACCGTCTGTGCCGCTGGTAAAGATGCGGGCGCTGACGTCGCCGCCGAAGAGGACAAGACGCTTGGAAAAGACGGCAAGACCTGTCACTGTGTTCGTGCTGCCGGCGGAGACGGATGCGTCGGAAATGACGCGGTAGTAGAACGTGACGTCTACGGTAAAGTAACCGGTGGAGTACGGGACGCTTTCCACCTGCACAGCCACATGGAGAAGCTCCACATAGCGTGCCTTGGCGCCGGTCGCGCAGTCCAGCGTCTGCTGAGAGCCGACGGTTAAGTACACGCGAAGATCTTCGATGCAGTCCTTGGCCAGGCAGCTGTCGGTGACTTTGTTCGTGTGCACGCAAACCGCTTCCCGGATGCCGCGCAGATCACAGGCCTTGGCTGCCTGCGTGGTATCTGACATTCGGATTACCCCCTATAATCAAGATATTCAAAGGTTCACGCGACCGAGCACGCCCGTCACGCTTCGCTTTCACAACAGTTTATGCTAAACTGCGCGAATGTGAAACCGTGCGGCGGAGATTGCATGAAATGGCGTGGACAAATCGGGAAGATTGTGCTACTATGTATCATGTATTGGAATGCTTGGAACCGGGAGGGCGCTATGAAGCTCGACATCATGGGCCTGCAGTTTGACAATGTCACCATGGAGGAAGCGGCCGCCTGCGCGCGTGAAATCCTTGCAGGCCTGCGCACTTGTTATGCCGTGACCCCGAATGCAGAGATCGCCTACGAGGCATTGCATGACGCGCAGCTGCGCGCACTTTTGAACAGCGCGGATCTGATGCTTCCGGACGGCGCAGGTGTGATCCTTGCGTCCAGGATCCTGCGCACACCGCTCAAGCAGAAGGTCGCAGGCGTCGAGTTTGCCGAGCAGCTCCTTTCTATTCTGGAGACGACCGGACAGGGGCTTTATCTTCTCGGCAGCAAACCGGGCGTGGCAGAGCTTGCGGCGCAGAAAATGACCGAGCGACATCCGGATCTCCGGATCTGCGGCATGCACGATGGCTACTTTCAGGATGATGCGCCGATTTTGGCGCAGATCCGGCAGGCTGCGCCGGCAGTCCTGTTTGTGTGCCTTGGTGCACCGAAGCAGGAACAGTTCATGCAGCGTCATCAGGGCGAGCTGCCGTCTGTCCGGCTGATGATCGGACTCGGCGGCACGCTTGACAGTTTTGCGGGCACGGTCCGCCGCGCACCGCGCTGGATGATCCGCTGCAATCTGGAATGGCTTTACCGGCTGATCCGTGAGCCGCGGCGTTTCCGGCGGATGCTGCGTCTGCCGAAGTACCTGTGGGCAGTCATCCGGAAAAGAATAAGAAGGTAATGGAAATGGGAAAACTGATCGTGTTCGAGGGAACAGACGGTACAGGAAAATCCACACAGCTTGCGCTGCTTGCAAAGCGCCTGCAGCAGCAGGGGATCGACTTTCGGAAGCTGCAGTTCCCGCAGTATCTGGAGCCCTCATCTGCACTTATCCGTATGTATCTCAATGGAGAGTTCGGTTCAAATCCATCTGACGTCAATGCTTATGCGGCCTCCACATTCTATGCGGTGGACCGCTTTGCGTCCTATCAGCGTGTCTGGAAGGACTATTATTCACAGGGAGGGCTCATGCTCTCCGACCGCTACACGACCTCAAATGCCGTCCATCAGGGCGGGAAAGTGCCGGATGCGGAGCGCACAGCGTTTTTTGCATGGCTGTACGATTTTGAATATGTCCGCATGGGCCTTCCAAAGCCGGACCTTGTGATCTGTCTGGATCTTGAGGTGGAGCTGGCTGAGCAGCTCATGCGGAACAGGGAACAGAAGCTCGGCACACAGCCGGATATTCACGAGAAGGATCTGCAGTATCTGCGAAGATGCCGTCAGGTCGCACGCGAGGCTGCCGACTACTTCGGCTGGTCTGTCATCCCGTGCGAAAAAGGCGGCGTCCTGCGGCCGGTCGGGGAGATCCATGAAGAGATTTATGAACTGGTCAGGACGTGCCTGGAGGGATAAATATGGTCTATATTTTGCTTGGAACAGGGTTTGAACCGATGGAAGCCGTTGCGCCCGGCGATATTTTGCGCCGCGGCGGCGTGGAGGTCTGCTACGCGGGGATCGGCGGAAAATCCGTGACCGGAGGCCACGGGATCACACTGATTGCGGACTGCACTGTTGACGAGATCCGGGAGGATCAAGCGGAAATGGTGATCCTTCCAGGCGGTCTGGGCGGCGTACACTCGATCCTTGCATGTGAGCCCGCGCTTGATCTTGTCCGCCGCATGTATGCGTCCGGCCGGTTCGTTGCAGCGATCTGCGCGGCGCCGACCATTCTGGCCGCCCTTGGCATCACCGACGGCAGGCAGGCCACCTGTTATCCCGGAATGGAGGATCAGATGGGAAATGCATCTATGGTCGCCTGCGATGCCATACGGGATGGAACCGTTATCACAGGGCGTGCTGCTGGCGCTGCCGACTGCTTTGGCCTTCTGTGCCTTGAGGCGCTCAAAGGCCAGCAGGTTGCAAAACGCGTTGCCGACGCGATCGTATATCGCGCATAAGAACGGAGGAACCCATGTCCGAAACCGAACAGTTTGATCAGAATAATCAGCAGATACAGCCCGAGCAGTCGCCGGATGAGGCATATGACAGCATGTCGCTTGACGAGCTGCTCCAGTCCGTCAAGGATGATCTTGCCCGTGTCGATGAGATGATGGGTCCGGGAGCAGACATTGAGGCTGCGGCAGACGGAACCGAGCTTGACCCGCCTGCGGAACCGGACACTGCCGAGCAGAATATATCCGGCATGAAGCCGTTGTTTGAGCCGAGGATCCCGGAAGAATATGCGGATCTTACGGTCGATGAGGCTCCGGAGTCGCATCAGGAGGAACAGGAGCGCTTTCATCTTCCGTCCGGCGTGCGGACAGTTATGTATGTCTGCTTTGTGCTTGCGGCGTCGATCGCGCTTGCGGTCGGTATCTGGCGCTGTGCGGACGATGTTCTTGCACTTACAAAGCCGGATCAGGACATCACCGTTACGGTCAGCCAGAACGCAACCGTTGAGGAGGTCAGCCGAGAGCTCGAACAGAACGGTCTTGTTCGTTATGGCTGGCTGTTCAAGATCTACTGCCTGTTCTCCCATGCAGAAAATACCATCCGTCCCGGCACCTATGTCCTCAACAACCGGTATGACTACCATGCGATCGTCAACGGTATGGCTGCCGCGAGCGTGAACCGTGCCGTCGTTGAGATCACCATCCCAGAGGGATATGAATGTGAGGATATTTTCCGCCTGCTGGAGCAGCATAATGTCTGCACCTATAAAGAGCTGGCTGAGACGGCTGCCTCGCATGAGTTCGACTATGATTTCCTTGACGAGCTGCCATACGGCAGCGCCTCGCGGCTGGAGGGCTATCTCTTCCCGG
Organism: Oscillospiraceae bacterium; assembly: GCA_902803075.1. Classification (GTDB taxonomy): domain Bacteria; phylum Bacillota; class Clostridia; order Oscillospirales; family Oscillospiraceae; genus CAG-170. The sequence continues at coordinate 10,752 of CADCOJ010000072.1, forward strand.
ATACCTATCAGTTTTATGAAAATGATGATCCGGAAAATGTCATCGGCAGGTTCCTGCGGAACTTCGACAACAAGCTCACCGACGACCTGCGGGAGGCTGTATCGGAGCTCAATTCCCGCCTGGCTGCGAAGATGCGGGAAAACGGCTTCTCAGAGGCGGAGATCCGCTCCGGCAGGCTGTCGCTGTTCGATGTGATCACTGTCGCATCGCTTGTGGAGAAGGAGACTGCAAAAACATCCGAGAGTGCAAGCATCGCATCCGTCATCTACAATCGGCTGTGCAGCAAGCTTTATCCCTGCCTGGAGATCGACGCGACGATCCAGTATGCGCTTGCGGAGCGCAAGGAGGTCCTCACGAACGCGGACAAGGGCGTGATCAGTCCCTATAACACCTATACCAACGCCGGTCTTCCTGCCGGTCCGATTGCAAATCCCGGCCTTGCTTCGATCCGCGCGGCTTTGTTCCCGGCGGAGACAGATTATTATTTCTATGCGCTGGGCGCTGATGGGCTGCACCATTTTTCCAGCAACTATTTTGAGCATCAGGCGTTCCTGGAGGAGCTGAACGGAACAGCATCCGTACAGCCGGAGGATACTTCTTCAGATGAGGAAGAGACACAGACGGACGAAGATGCGGAAACGGAGAGCGAGCCGGATGCGCCGTAAGCCGGAGCTGCTGAGTCCCGCGGGGGACATGGAAAAACTGAAGATGGCCATCGCTTATGGTGCGGACGCAGTCTATCTGGCGGGGACGAGCTTCGGCATGCGTTCTTTCGCAGGAAATTTCACGCCGGAGGAGCTGACAGAAGCGGTCCGGCTCGCGCATCAAAGCGGCGTTCGCGTCCATGCGGCGGTCAACACCATGCCGCGCAGCGAGGAGGCGGATGCGCTCCCCGCATACCTGGAGCAGTTGGAGGATGCCGGCGTGGATGCGCTGATCCTGGCGGATCTCGGCGCGTTTACGCTGGCAGGGAAATACGCACCGCACTGCGAGCGCCATATCTCAACACAACAGTCTGTGGCCAACGATGTCTGCGCGCAGAGCTGGTTCGACCTTGGCGCTAAGCGTGTCGTTCTGGCGCGGGAGCTGTCGCTCCGCGAGATCGAGACGATCCGCGCGCGCGTCAGCCCGGAGCTTGAGCTTGAAACCTTCTGCCACGGCGCCATGTGCGTGTCATATTCCGGCAGATGCCTGCTCAGCAACTATATGACCGGCCGCGACTCCAACCGCGGCGCGTGCGCGCAGCCCTGCCGGTATCAGTACGCGCTGATGGAGGAAAAGCGGCCCGGAGAGTATTTTCCTGTATTTGAGGATGAGACCGGCACCTATATCATGAACTCACGCGATATGTGTATGATCGACCATCTGGACGACCTGATCCGTGTCGGCGTGGACTGCATGAAGATCGAAGGGCGTGCCAAATCGGCCTATTATGCTGCGATCGTCACCGGTGCTTACCGGCATGTGCTTGATGCGGTCTGCGCGGGGAAAACGCCGGATCCTGTCTGGCGCGACGAAGTGGAGCATATCTCCCACCGGCATTACAGCACCGGGTTCTTCTACGGCGAGCCCGGCCAGTATACTGCGGATGCACGCTATCTGCGCCACTGGCAGATTCTTGCTGTGGTCGAATCCTGCGGGCCGGAGGGAGATGCTGTTCTGTCGCTGCGCAACAAGTTTTCTTCCGGTGATTCCGTTGAGATCGTCGGGCCGGACTGCCGCCCGTTCGTCTGGACGGCTGTATCCATGCAGACGATGGAGGGCGTTCCGCTCGCCGAGCCGAGAACGCCGCAGATGCGCTTTCGCGCAAAGCTCCCACAATGTGTGCCCCCGCTGTCCATTGTGCGGTGCGCCGTGTCGCTGTCAGAGGCATAAGTGCCGTTTTCCGGTTGACAAAGCGCATAAATGTGATAGAATAAACGCAATATTGATAACTGCGATGAGGAACAGAGCGCATACATACGCCCAAAGAGAGAAGGGGACGGTGGAAGCCCTTCGGCAGAGGTGTGTGCGCAGCCGGTTCTGAGCGTCCGCACGAAGAGTGCGGCGGGACTGCCCGATACAGCAGGCTGAGATGCGCATGCGCGCAATTAGGGTGGTACCGCGACGACCTCGCCCCTAACCGTGGGGTGGGGTCTATTTTATTTCCCCAAAAATCAATGCAAAAGGAGTCAATACCATGGCACACAAGGCATACGGCCTGAACGAACTGCGCGAAATGTTCCTGCGCTTCTTTGAGACGAAGGGGCATCTGCGTCTGCCGAGCTTTTCTCTTGTCCCGCAGCATGACCGCTCCATCCTTCTGATCAACGCCGGCATGACGCCGATGAAGCCCTATTTCACGGGTGAGGAGGAGCCTCCCCGCCATCGCGTCTGCACCTGCCAGAAGTGTATCCGCACCGGCGATATTGAGAATGTCGGCAAGACGGCCAGACACGGTACTTATTTTGAAATGCTCGGAAACTTTTCTTTTGGAGATTACTTCAAGAAGGAAGCAATTCCCTGGGCATGGGAGTTTCTGACGAGCCCGGAATGGGTCGGCCTGGAGCCGGATCGGCTGTATCCGTCCATTTATCTGGATGACGACGAGTCCTTTGAGGTCTGGAACAAACAGGTCGGCATCCCCGCAGAGCGCATTTTCCGTTTTGGCAAAGAAGATAATTTCTGGGAGCACGGAGCGGGACCCTGCGGCCCCTGCTCGGAGATCTACTATGACCGCGGCGAACAGTGGGGCTGCGGCAAGCCTACCTGTACGGTCGGGTGCGACTGCGATCGCTACATCGAGGTCTGGAATGTCGTGTTCTCCCAGTTCAACAACGACGGGAAGGGAAATTATACCGAGCTCAAGCAGAAAAACATCGATACCGGTATGGGCCTTGAGCGTCTGGCGTGTGTCTGCCAGAATGTGGCGTCGCTGTTTGACGTCGATACCGTGATGAACATCACCAACAAGGTCTCCGAACTGACCGGCGCCCACTATGAGCAGTCTGCGAAGATTGACGTATCGCTGCGCGTCATCACGGACCATATCCGTTCGTCCGTGTTTATGATCTGCGACGGCGTTCTGCCGTCCAACGAGGGCCGGGGCTATGTGCTGCGCAGGCTCCTGCGACGCGCGGCGCGGCACGGGAAACTCCTTGGCGTCAACGAACCGTTCCTGCATGAGATCGTGGATACTGTTGTCCACGAGAATGAATGCCAGTACCCGGAGCTTCGGGAAAAGCAGTCGTATATCACGCGTGTGATCCGCACCGAAGAGGAAAACTTTGCCCGTACCATCGATGGCGGGATGCGGATTTTCTCCGAGATGCTGTCCGGCCACAAGGCGAACGGCGAGCAGGTGTTCTCCGGCGCAGATGCGTTCAAGCTCTATGATACCTATGGCTTCCCCATCGATCTGACCATCGAGATGGCGCAGGATGAGGGCCTTTTGGTGGATGAGGAGAGTTTCCGCAAGCTCATGCAGGAGCAGAAGGTCCGCGCGCGCGAGGCGCGCAAAGCGCTGGGCGACCTCGGCTGGGAGGGTGTCGAGTTTGGGAAGGAGATCCCTGCGACGCAGTTTGTCGGCTATACGCTGCTTGAAGCGGAGGGAACGATCGCTGCAATCGTCGCAGAGGATGAGCTCCGGGATGCGATCACTGCCGGGACCGAAGGCATCCTTGTCCTTGACCGGACGCCGTTTTATGCGGAGATGGGCGGCCAGGTCGCAGACCATGGCGTGATCCGCAGCGGCTCTGCAGAGTTCACGGTCACAGATGTTCAGAAAAACAAAGGCGGCAAATTCATGCACTACGGAAAACTGACAGCCGGCAGCCTCGGCGTCGGTGATACGGTCACTGCTTCCGTTGACGCGACACGCCGCAAGGCCATCATGCGCGCCCATTCCGCAACGCACATGCTTGACGCTGCACTCCGCGAGGTCCTGGGCGACCATGCCCATCAGGCCGGTTCGCTGGTTGATGAGGACCGTCTGCGCTATGACTTTACGCACTTTGCCGCTCTGAGCGCTGAGGAGCTTGCAGAGATCAGCCGTCGTGTAAGCGACATGATCCTGAGCGACCTGCCTGTCGTTACGCGTGAAATGCCGATCGACGAGGCCAGAAAGCTGGGAGCGATCGCTTTGTTCGGAGAGAAGTACGGCGATGTCGTCCGCGTCGTGTCCATGGGCGAGCGTTCCATCGAGCTGTGCGGCGGCACACACGTGGAAAATACGGCACGTGTCGGCGCGTTCCGCATCACGAGCGAATCTTCTGTCGCTTCCGGTGTGCGCCGCATCGAGGCGGTCACGGGCCAGGCGCTGCTCAATCTGATCGACGAGATGGACGCACGTATCCTCGGCGCTGCGCAGGCGCTCAAGACGACGCCTGCCGAGCTGACGGCAAAAGCGCGCGCCAATATGGCTGAGCTCCATGAGCTGCACCAGACGATCGAGCGCATGAAGGACAGGATTTTTGCCGGTGACGTGGAGCACCTGGACAGTTCGGCACGGGATGTCTGCGGCCTGCATGTCGTAACATCCCAGCGGGACAATACAGAAGCGGCTGATCTTCGCCGCCTGGGCGACTTCCTGCGCGACAAGGACTCGGGGATGGTTGCGGTGCTCAGCACGGTTAACGGCGAAAAGGTGACGCTGCTTGCTGTCTGTGGCAAGAACGCGGTCACAAGAGGCGTTCGTGCCGGCGACATCATCCGCTCCATCGCGCCCATCGTCGGTGGACGCGGCGGCGGCAAGCCGGATTCAGCCATGGGCGGAGGCACCGATACCAGGAAGATCGCAGACGCGCTTGCGGCTGTTGAAAAGTTCGTGTCCGAAACTGCCAAACCTGAATAAGGAGGAAATGCCATGAACGATTGCCTGTTTTGCAAGATCATCGACGGACAGATCCCGACGACCAAGGTCTATGAGGATGACCTCTGCCTGGCTTTTCTGGATATTGCCCCGTTGGCGCCGACGCATTTTCTTGTTATCCCGAAGCAGCATTTTGCGTCTGCGGCAGAGGTTACGCCGGAAAATGAGGCTGTGATCGGCCATATCTACTGTGTGATCGCAAAAATCGCCCGGGAACAGGGATTCTCGGACGGTTACCGTGTCGTGACCAATGTCGGCGCACTGGCCGGACAGACCGTACACCATATTCACTTCCATGTGCTTTCCGGAAAGCAGCTCGGAAGCTTTAACTGATCCTTGCAAAACGACCGCTCTCCCACACGAGGGGAGAGCGGTCGTTTGTTGTACTATTTTGTGAGATACGCTTTCAAATATCGGATCGCAGCACGGTATCCTTCAAAGCCAAGCCCCTGGAATGTCCGGATGCAGGCCATGCCGGCGTAAGAGATCTGCCGGAACGGTTCGCGCTTGGAGACGGCTGAGAGATGGACCTCCACGGCCGGCAGCGCAACAGCCTTGAGTGCATCGAGAATGGCAATGCTTGTATGCGTATATGCAGCAGGGTTGATGACGATCCCATCAAATACGCCATATGCGGTCTGGATCTCATCGACAATGGCGCCCTCATGGTTGGACTGGAAAACCCTGCACTGCACGCATTCTTCGCGGCATACGTCCTCAATGAAACGGACAAGGGAAGGGTAGTCCTGCGTACCGTAAATTGCGGGCTCACGCAGGCCGAGCAGATTGAGGTTCGGCCCGTTGATGATGAGCAGGTTCATGAAATCACCTCCAGGATCTGGCGCACGGTATCGTCCAATGCGCCGGAATTGTCCGCGACATTGTCGCAGAATGCGCGATAAAGCGGCTCACGCGCAGCAAACAGTGCATCCGCTCCGTGCTGCTTGGAAAGCGGCCGTCCGTTTGTGGGGAGCAGGGAGAGAGGGCGTGTGAGCCAGAAGATCCGACCGTTCTGATGCAGGAGCGGATAGTTCTCCTGACGCGTCACGCATCCGCCGCCTGTTGCGATCACAAGACCGGAGCGCGCGCCCAGATCACGCAGGACCTGCGTTTCCCGCGCACGGAAGCCTGCCTCGCCCTCAAGCCGGAAGATCTCTGGTATGCTCATGCCGGCTTGCTCGGAGAGAACCGTGTCCGCATCGACGAAGGGACGGCCCAGCGCGTCTGCCAGCGCAGCACCAACACTGGATTTGCCGCATCCGGGCATACCGATTAGAATGATGTTTTCCATCTGCATCGTGAGGCGATGGACGATCGTTTCCACGGTATCAGCCGGGATCCTTGCGCCCGTAAAACGTTCTGCGGCAAGACGCGCCTGCTCTGCAAGCATCCGCAGTCCGCCGGCGTGCGGGATGTGAAGCGCCTCAGCCTGAAGCAGAAAGCTTGTTCTGGCGGGGTTGTAGATCAGGTCAAGCGCACATTCCAACCGCGGGAAGCGTGATAGACTGACGGGGCTTTGACCGTTATGCGGATACATGCCGACGGGCGTGGCATTCACTGCGAACTGCGCGTCCAGATGACGGTTCAGATCCTCATAACAAACGGCGCCGCGGCGTGAAACAACAACGATCTGCCGTGCATCCATAGCGCGCAGGGCAGCCTGCACGGTAGCCGAGGCGCCTCCGCTTCCAAAAACAAGCACTTTTTTTCCGCGCACAGAAACGCCGCAGCTGCTCAGAAGCGCGCAGAAGCCGCCGTAGTCCGTGTTGTCTCCATACAGCGTTCCGTCAGCACGCCGAACGATCGTGTTGACTGCGCCGATTGCCTGCGCTGCGGCAGAAAGCTCCGCACAGAACGGGATCACAGCTTTTTTATAGGGGATGGTGACATTCAGACCGTCGAATCGGTCAGATCGCAGGAAGGAAGGCAGCTCGTCCGGCTCCACTTCAAACAGGGAGTATTGGTAACTGCCGAGCATCGCGTGGATCACAGGGGAATAGCTGTGCGTAAGAGAGCGGCCGAGCAGTCCGCAGATCATCGTTTCGGCACCTCCCGTTTCCGGGATTCCAACAGCAGGTCGCAGAGCGCGATTGCCGCAGCGGCTTCCACGCAGGGAACAGCGCGAGGAACAACGCATGGGTCGTGACGTCCTGTGATCCGGAGCTCCGTTTCTTCCATTGTGTCCAGACGGACAGAACGCTGCGGCCGCGCAATGGAGGGCGTCGGCTTGACTGCAGTACGGAACACGACAGGCATGCCCGTTGTGATGCCGCCCAGGATGCCGCCGCAGTTGTTGGTCAAAGTGACAACGCGGTCCTGCTCCAAAGCAAAGGCGTCATTGTTCTCACTGCCTCGCATAGCCGCCGCTGCAAAACCAACGCCGAATTCAATCCCCTTGACAGCGGGGATCGCAAACACAGCGCGGCTGATAACGTTCTCCGCACCGGAAAACATCGGTTCTCCAAGTCCGGCCGGGACGCCGTCCGCGATGCATTCGATGACTCCGCCAACGGAGTCCTGATCCGACTTGGCCTTGGCAATTTCGGCCTGCATGCGGCGTCCGGCGTCGTCACTGACGGTTGGGAAGCGCTTTTCCGCGACGCTGCAGAGAAAAGCGCTGTCGTCCCGAACACTGCCGATGGAGCAGATCCTTGCGCGGATAGTAATGCCGGACGCTGCAAGCAGCTGCAGGCAAATTCCGCCCGCAATGCAGAGCGGGGCGGTTAGGCGGCCTGAAAAGTGTCCGCCGCCGGAGCGATCCTCTGCGCCGCCGTATTTGACATAGGCCGTATAATCTGCATGACCGGGACGGGGAATGAAGGACATCTGCGCGTAGTCGCCCGGATGCGTGTCGGTGTTTCGGATGATTGCCGTGAGCGGCGCACCGCAGGTTCGTCCGTCTTTGAGTCCGCAGAGAACTTCCGGAAGGTCCGGCTCGTTCCGTGCGGTCGACCAATCGTTTTTCCCAGGCGCACGCCGCTGCAGAAATGTCTGGAGTGCTGCAAGGTCAATAGGAAAACCGGCAGGGAGTCCGTCGATGGTGACGCCGACAGCGTCGGCATGCGACTGACCAAAAATGGATACGATGATCGAGCCGTGATAGATGCTGCTCATGACGCATCTCCTTTCAACACAGCAAAGTCCTCCCAGAAGCGGGGATAGGATTTGGATACGCATTCGACGCCGGTCACCGAAACAGGCCCGCGTGAACCACAGGCTGCAACAGCAGCGCTCATGGCAATGCGGTGGTCGCCGCAGGCGTCGGCTGATCCGCCGCTCAGGGCGCCGG
>CADCOJ010000073.1 GCA_902803075.1 Oscillospiraceae bacterium
GTCCGCAGGGACGTAAACTGCCTGGACGGAGGTGATAGATCCCTTCCTGGTGGAGGTGATGCGCTCCTGCAGGGCGCCCATCTCGGTGGCAAGGGTGGGCTGATAGCCCACGGCGGAGGGCATGCGCCCCAGCAGCGCCGAGACCTCGGAGCCCGCCTGGGTGAAGCGGAAGATGTTGTCGATGAACAAAAGCACGTCCTGGTGCTTGGCGTCGCGGAAATATTCCGCCATCGTCAGGCCCGACAGGCCCACGCGCATACGCGCTCCGGGGGGCTCGTTCATCTGGCCGAAGACCAGCGCCGTTTTGGACAGGACGCCGGATTCCTTCATTTCATAGTAGAGGTCGTTGCCCTCGCGGGAGCGCTCGCCCACGCCGGTAAAGACGGAGCAGCCGTTGTGCTCGGTGGCGATGTTATAGATGAGCTCCTGGATCAGGACGGTCTTGCCCACGCCTGCGCCGCCGAAGAGGCCGATCTTGCCGCCCTTGGCATAGGGGCAGATGAGGTCCACGACCTTGATGCCGGTCTCCAGGATCTCGGTGGTGGATTCCTGCTCGGAATAGGACGGGGCGGGGCGATGGATGGGCCAGCGCTCGGCGTCCTTGGGGGCGGGGGCGTCGTCCAGCGGCTCGCCCATCAGATTGAAGATCCTGCCCAGGCAGCAATCCCCAACCGGGACGGTGATGGGGCTGCCGGTATCGACGGCCTGCGCGCCGCGCACGAGCCCGTCGGTGGAGCTCATGGAGACTGCGCGCACGACGCCGTCTCCGATCTGCTGCTCCACCTCGCAGACGAGCTTTTTGCCGTTCAGCTCGATCTCCAGCGCGTTGAGCAGCTGCGGCAGGTGGCCCTCCGGGAAGCGGATATCGAGAACAGGCCCGATGACCTGCACGACTGTGCCGATGTTGGGACTTGACAAGTGCTGTCACTCCTTTCTTCTCGGTCGCCGGATGACGCGCGCGGGGCGACCTCCGCGCAAAAGCGCATGCCTTATGCTTCGCTGCCGGCGACGATCTCGGTGATCTCCTGGGTGATGGCGCCCTGGCGCGCCTGGTTGTAGCGCAGGCTGAGGTCGGAGATCATGTCGTCGGCATTTTTGGTGGCGGCGTCCATGGCCATGCGGCGGGCGGCCTGCTCCGAAGCGGTGGATTCGCACAGCGCGCCGAAGATCGTCCCGCCGAGATATTCGGGGACGATGGCATTGAACACGGACTCCGGCCCGCCCTCATACAGAAGCGAGCCTCTCCGCCCGCCGCCGGCGCGGATGCCGGACAGCGGCAGCAGCGGCAGCAGCGCGGGCGTCTGCGACAGGAGGGAGGCAAAGTGGGTGTAGCCCAGGTATGCCTCGGAGAACTGCCCGTTCAGGAACCCGCGGGAGAGCAGGCGCGCGATGGTATAGCACCCGCCGATGGTGAGCGCGGAGGCCTCGCGGAAGCTGTCGGTCAGGATGTCGCAGCCGCGGTGGGTGAAAAACTCCGCCGCCTTCCGGCCGATGGGGAGCACGACGCAGTCGGTGCCCTCCATGCGGGCCCAGGCCAGCTTGAGGATGTTGCTGTTGTAGCCGCCGGCCAGGCCCCGGTCGCCCGCAATGACGACATAGAGCGGCTTCCCGGCGGGGCGGGGACGCAGATAGGGCGAATCAAGATCCAGGCCGGACGCGGCGATCTCGCCCATGGCGGCATAGAGCGCTTCGGAATAGGGCCGGGCGGCGATGGCGCGGTTCTGCGCGCTGCGCAGCTTCGATGCGGCCACAAGCTCCATGGCCTTGGTGATCTGCCGGGTGGACTGCATGCTTTTGATCCTGGTTTTGATGGCTTTCATGGACACGCCGGCCATGCGCAAGCCCTCCTTTTCTTACGGATTCGCCCGGAATTCCGCCGCGCAGGCTTCCACGGCGGCCTTGAGCCGGGCCTCGCCCTCCTCGAAGAGGTCGCCGGTGGTGCGGATGGCGGCGAGCACATCGGCGCAGTTGGCGTCCAGATAGGGATAGAGCTTTTTCTCATAGGCCCGGATGCGCTCCACGGGCACCTCCCGCAGGAAGCCGCCGATGACCGCATAGAGGAACGCCACCTGGTGCGCCACGTCGATGGGGGCGCTGCGTCCCTGCTTCAGCGCCTCGACGATGCGGGCGCCCTGCTCCAGCCGCTCCTTGGTGTCGCGGTCGAGATCGGAGCCGAACTGTGCGAAGCTCTGCAGCTCGCGGTACTGGGAATAGAGCAGCTTCAGCCGGCCGGCGACCTTTTTCATCGCCTTGATCTGCGCCGCGCCGCCCACACGGGACACGGAGATGCCCGGGTTCACCGCCGGCATGACGCCGGAATGGAACAGCTCCGTCTCCAGGAAGATCTGGCCGTCGGTGATGGAGATGACGTTGGTGGGGATGTAGGCCGAGACGTCGCCGGCCTGGGTCTCGATGATGGGCAGCGCCGTCAGCGAGCCGCCGCCGTATTCCGGGGCCAGGCGCGCCGCGCGCGCCAGGAGCCGGGAATGCAGATAGAACACGTCGCCGGGATAGGCTTCGCGTCCGGGCGGGCGGCGGATCAGAAGCGAGAGCGCGCGGTAAGCCGTGGCGTGCTTGCTGAGATCGTCGTAGATCACCAGCACGTCGCGGCCCTCATACATGAAATATTCGCCCATGGTGCAGCCGGAATAGGGCGCGATATACTGCAGGGGCGCCAGCTCCGAGGCCGTGGCGGAGACGACGATGGTATAGTCCATGGCGCCGTAGTCCTGGAGCATGGAGACGAGCTGCGCCACCGTGGAATTTTTCTGCCCGATGGCCACATAGATGCAGATGACGTCCTTGCCCTTCTGGTTGATGATGGTGTCGGTGGCGATGGCGGTCTTGCCGGTCTGGCGGTCGCCGATGATGAGCTCTCGCTGGCCGCGGCCGATGGGGATCATGGAGTCGATGGCCTTGATGCCGGTCTGCAGGGGGACGGAGACGCTCCGCCGCTGCAGGATGCCGGGGGCGGGGGACTCGATGGGCGCATAGCGCACGGCGTCGATGGGGCCCTTGCCGTCGATGGGCTGGCCCAGCGCGTCCACCACGCGGCCGATCAGCGCCGGGCCCACCGGCACGGAGACCACGCGGCCCGTGCGCCGGACGGTATCGCCCTCGCGGACGTCCGAGGCGTCGCCCAGCATGACGATGGAGACGGAGTTTTCCTCCAGGTTCTGCGCCATGCCGTAAACGCCGCCGGGAAATTCCAGCAGCTCGCCGGCCATGCAGCCGGTCAGCCCGGCCGCCCGGGCGATGCCGTCGCCGATGAGGGTGATGGTGCCGGTCTCGGACTGGTCGATCTTCGTCTCATAGTGCTTGATCTGGGAACGGATGATCCGGGAAATATCCTCCGATTTCAGTTCCATAGCTTCACCAGCTTTCGTTTACATTACATTGAGGACGCCTGCAGGAGCCTCTGCAGCGCGTCGAGATGGTGGCGCACGGTGCCGTCGAGCTGAAGGCCCTCCATATCCAGCCGTATGCCGCCAAGGACGTCCGGGTCGACCGTGAGGGTCAGCTCGACCGTCTTTCCTGTTTTTTCCTGCAAAACCTGCGCAAGGCGCGCCTGCTGCGCCGGGCTCAGGGGCGCGGCGCTGACCGCCCGGACCGGCAGGATGCCGCGGTCGCGGTTGTAGCGCCGGAGAAATTCCTTCCGGCAGGCGGGGAGCTTCATGATGAGGCCGTTGTCGCACAGGAGCTTGAGGAA
>CADCOJ010000074.1 GCA_902803075.1 Oscillospiraceae bacterium
AAACAGATCCTGATAATTCTCTGTACGGTTCGGCATGGGTACTGACTCCTTTTTATGTTTGAGTTGGTACCCATATCGTAGCATCTTCAGCGGAAGAAATCGGGAATATTCTGTCGGACGGATGCAAAAATCGCATCAAAGGGCTCCTCGCCGTGCATCCGGAGCCAGTGGATCGCGGGGTTGCGCCGGAACCACGTCAGCTGCCGCTTGGCATAGTTGCGCGAGTGCTGCCTGCAAAGCTCCGCAGCCTGTTCAAGGCTGACCTCGCCGCGCAGGACCGGGAAAAACTCCTTGTAGCCGATGGCCTGCATGGATGTTGCCCGGGGAGACACGCCGGAGGCGCAAAGCGCGCGGATCTCGTCCAGAAGGCCGTCCGCCAGCATCCGGTCAACGCGCCGGTCGATGCGCCGGTAGAGCGCTTCCCGCGGGTCAAAATCCAGACCGATCCAGACGGGCTGCCAGCGCGGCGGCTGCAGCTGTGAGTCGCGGTTGTGCTGCGTGATGGTCCGGCCGGTCTCGGCATAGACCTCCAGCGCGCGGATGATGCGCTTTTTGTCGGCCGGGTGGAGCCGGGCGGCCGCCTCCGGATCGACCGCGGCCAGCTCCCGCAGCAGCGCGTCGGCACCCTCCCGGGCGAAACGCTCCTCAAGCTGCGCGCGCTTTCCCGTGGACGGGACGGGTGCAAATGTCCGCCCGGCAATGAGGCTGTCCGCATACAGGCCGGTCCCGCCCGCGACGATCACGGTCTTCCCGCGGCGCAGGATGTCCTGCAGAATGGGCTCTGCCATGGAGACATATTTCCCTGCGGAGAAATCCTCGTCCGGGTCGGCCACATCGATCATGTGGTGGACGACGCCCTCCGTCTCCTCCGGCGTCGGCTTGGCCGTGCCGATGTCCATGCGGCGGTAGATCTGCATGGAGTCGCAGGAGACGACCTCGCCGTCATACGCCTTGGCCAGCGCAACGGCGAGCTTTGTTTTGCCCGAAGCGGTCGGGCCGACGACACAGATGATGCGATCCATACCGTCAGACCCTCTTGAACTGCTTTTCCAGCTGCCGCTGCGTCAGCGTGATGCAGACCGGGCGGCCGTGCGGACAGTATTTGATGTCCCTGCGCGTCAGAACCTCGCGCACGAGCGCCTCGCGCTCGGCGTCAGTGGTGTGCCAGCCGCCCTTGATGGCGGATTTACAGGCGATGGTGTGCAGCAGACTGTCACGAAGATCCGCGGGGTCCGGCTGTCTGCCGGATACCAGCGCGGCGGCCAGCTCCTGCAGGGCGGCCTTGGCGCCGTCCGGGTCCAGGTCCGAGGGGATCTGGCGCATCAGGATGTCGCCGCCTCCGAAGTCCTCGATCTCAAAGCCGCAGGCGGCAAGCAGAGCCCGGTGCTCCAGAACGGCGGCGGCCTCCTCGCGGCCGAGCTCCGCGGAAACAGGCGCGAGAAGCAGCTGCGCCATGATGGGATGCTGCTCGGCTTTGAGCGCTTCAAAGCGGATGCGTTCATGGGCGGCATGCTTGTCGATCAGCAGCAGGGCGTCGCCCTGCTCCACGATGATGTAGGTGTCCATGGCCTCGCCGATGATGCGCCAGGGGCGCTGATCCATGGGCAGCTCCTGCTGCAGCGGCTCTGCGGCCGGTTCAGGCCCCGGTGCACAGACCGCGGATGCGGGTGGCTGCGGTGCGGGCGCAGGAGCCGGGGGCTGCGCGACGGGCGGCTGCACAGGCGGCGTGGTATGGATGACGGGCGTGCCTGCCGTGCCGCCTGCGGCGGAGCGTCCTGCCGGGCCAAACGGAGCCCGCAGTGTCGGCATGGCGAGCGGCAGCTCCTTCCGCTCAGAGGTGAGCATGTCGATCTGCCGGCGGTATTCCTCCGCCTGCATGGTCTGGAAAAAGCCGGGCTTGGGCGCGGCGGAAGCCGCGGGCGCCTGGGTATGGCCGGGCTGCGGCAGCTTCATCTCCGGCCGGCCGGCGGCCTTGGAAAGCGTGGAAAGAACGGCATAGTGTACGGAGTCAAAAACCTGGCGTTCGGAGAGGAACTTGACCTCCGTCTTGGCGGGATGGACGTTGACGTCAACGGCCTGCACGGGCATCGTCAGCTCCAGCACGCATGCCGGGAATCTGCCGGCCATGATCTGGTTTTTATAAGCCTCCTCCAGCGCGGCGGAGAGCAGCCGGGACTTGATGAAGCGGCCGTTCACAAAGAAGACCTGCCAGGTGCGGTTGCCGCGGGTGGCGGTCGGCTTTGTAACGAATCCGCGGACGTTGAGCGTTTCCCACTTACCGTCCACCGGCAGGAGATTTGATGCGAGCTCGCGTCCGAAGACGGCATAGATCGCAGCCATGCGGTCGCCCTGGCCGTCGGTATGGAGCTGCTGCGCGCCGTCGCGCAGGAAGCGGAAGCTGACGTCCGGGTGCGCGAGCGCCTGCTGCTGGACAATGGAAAAGACGGCTGAGCCCTCTGCGGCGTCGGATTTCATGAACTTCATGCGAGCGGGCGTGTTGTAAAACAGATCGCGCACAAGGATGGTGGTGCCGGCCGGGCAGCCCGCGGGCTGCTCGGAGAGGATCACGCCGCCCTCAAGATGGAGGCTGACGCCCTCCGCCTCGTCGGCGGGACGCGTGAGCAGATCGATTTTTGACACGGCGGAAATGGCGGCAAGCGCCTCGCCGCGGAAGCCGAGCGTGTGGATGGCGGCAAGATCGTCCTTCGTGCGGATCTTGCTGGTGGCATGGCGCAGGAACGCAGTGCGAGCGTCCTCGGGAAGCATGCCGCAGCCGTCGTCGGTGACGCGCAGGAAGGTCATGCCGCCGTTCTGGATCTCAACGGTGATGTTGTGCGCCCCGGCGTCAACGGCGTTTTCCACCAGCTCCTTGACGGCGGAGGCCGGACGCTCCACAACCTCGCCTGCTGCGATGAGATCGGCGACGTGGCGGTCAAGTTGAATGATCTTTGGCATAGGAAACCTCCGGGAAACAGTCAGGGCAATGGGATGAGACCAAAGGACATGGCGTTGATGAGCGCATGGAGCGTGACGGCGCACCAGATCGTCCCGGATTTTTCATATGTCCACGCGAGTGCGGCGGACGCCGGGAGATACGGGATGCAGCTGAACAGCACGGACCGGAGCGGATACACGCCGAGATACTGCCAGTTGTGCATGAGTGTGAAGAGAACGGCCGAGACAAGATAGGCCATCACGCGGGAGCCCTCGCGCAGCGAGCCAAAGACCAGCCCGCGCACAAGCGTCTCCTCAATGACCGGCGCAAGCACCAGCGAGATGGCCAGCATCACCCAGCGGTTCTGGCTGACAAGGCCGGTGACGGTCTTGTTGTTGTAGATCGTGAAGTCCGGGACAAGGCGTGTCAGCAGCAGGCTCAGCAGCTGCGTGGCCGCCCAGTGGAGCACAAAGCCGAGGATCAGCGCCTGCACGAAATCCCAGAACCGGGAGCCGAAAAACGGCTGGCGCAGAAAGCGGCGGAAGATCAGCAGAACGGCAAGAAAATTGACGGAAAAATAGATGCAGTTGATCCCCAGCAGGTCCAGCCCGAGGGAAAACTTCCGGTTGAGATATGTGAGCAGGACGTTCAGCGCGACCAGATAGACCGGCAGATAGCACCAGCCGAGGATCAATTCCGCGCGGGTCAAATATCTGACAGCGGATCGGGACGCCCGCTTGGCCATGGGATCAACTCCTTTTCGGGATTACAGCATCTGCTTGAGGCGGTAGAGCGCGTTGAGCGCTTCGATGGGCGTCATGGTCTCGACATTCATCTGCGAAAGCGCCTCGCGCAGCTCGTCGCTCTGCAGATCGAGCATGGAGATCTGGTCGCTGGCAGCGGCGGAAGGGGCTCTGGTTTCGCGCGGCTGACCGGATTCCAGCGCCCTGAGCAGCTCCCGCGCACGGGAGATGACCTTGTCCGGGATACCGGCGAGCTTGGCGACTTCCACGCCGTAGCTGTCGTCTGCGGAGCCGGGGACGATCTTGCGCAGGAAGATCATGTCGCCCTGACGTTTTTTTACGGCGATGTTGAAGTTCTTTACGCCGGGCAGATCCTGCTCCATGGCGGTCAGCTCGTGGTAGTGCGTGGCAAAGAGCGTCTTTGCGCCCAGCCGCCTGCGGTCGGCCGTGTACTCCAGCACCGCGCGGGCGATGGCCATGCCGTCGAAGGTGGAGGTGCCGCGGCCGATCTCGTCAAGGATCAGCAGCGAGCGCGGCGTCGCGTTTTTGAGGATGTCTGCGACCTCGGTCATTTCAAGCATGAAGGTCGACTGACCCGCGGCCAGATCGTCTGACGCGCCGATGCGCGTGAACAGCTTGTCCACGATGCCGATATGCGCGCTCTCAGCCGGGACGAAGGAGCCCATCTGCGCCATCAGCACGATCAGCGCGACCTGGCGCATATAGGTGGATTTTCCGGCCATGTTGGGGCCGGTGATGATGGCGGTGCGGCAGTCGTCGGAGCCGATGCGCGTGTCGTTCGGGACGAACAGCGAGCCCTTCAGCATCTGCTCGACAACGGGATGACGGCCGGCGGTGATGCAGATCTCATTGCCCAGGTCGATCTCCGGGCGGCAGTAGTTCTGCTGCACGGCAAGTGCGGCATAGCTGCACAGAACGTCCAGCCGTGCGATCGCCTGTGCGGTCCGCTGCACGCGCGGGGCCTGCGCCGCCACATATTCCCGCAGCTGCGTGAACAGCTCGTATTCCAGCGATACGATACGCTCCCGGGCGTTGAGAATGGTGTTTTCCAGCTCCTTGAGTTCTTCGGTGATGTAACGCTCGCCGGTGGAGAGCGTCTGCTTGCGGATATATGTGTCGGGGACCAGGCCCAGCTGGCCCTTGGCGACCTCGATGTAGTAGCCGAACACGCGGTTGTAGCCGACGCGGAGGTTCCGGATGCCGGTCTTTTCCTTCTCCCGCGCTTCAATGTCAGTGAGCATGGTCTTGCCGCCGGACTGGATCGAACGCAGACGGTCGACCTCTTCGTTCGCACCGTCGCGGATGAGGCCGCCCTCACGCAGCAGGAGCGGAGGATCGTCCACAATGGTCGTGTCGACACGCGTCCGGATGTCCTCGAGCGGGTCAAGCTCGGAGAGAACGGCCTGCAGCTCGCTTGCCTGCATGGACGCAAGACGCGAACGGATCTCCGGGAGAACGGATGCGCCCTGCGCAAGCGCCACAAGGTCGCGGCAGGAGGCCGTCCCGGTGGTGATGCGCGTGATGGCGCGTTCAAAGTCGGTGACCTGGCGGAGCTGAAGGATGAGCTCCTCGCGGTCGATGGTCTTTTTGACGAGCTCCTGCGTTGCCGAGAGTCGGCGTGTGATCTGCGCCGGGCTCAGGAGCGGGCGTTCCATCCAGGCGCGCAGGAGTCTGCCGCCCATGGCGGTCTTTGTCTTGTCCATCACCCACAGGAGACTCCCGCGTTTCTCCTTGGCGCGCATGGTCTCCATCAGCTCCAGATTCCGCCGGGCGGTGAGATCCAGGCTCATGAAGCGGCCGGAGAGATAGAAATCCAGCGTACGGATCTGCGGCAGGTCGTTTTTCTGCAGCTCGCGCAGCACGCGCACCAGTGCGCCCACGGCGATGGCAGCGCACGGCGCGTCGGCCAGCCCGAGCTCCTCCGGCGGCGCGCCGAACTGCGCGCGCACGGCTTCCAGGCAGAGGGAGGCGTCGAACTGGTCCTCCGTGCCGAGATTCACACAGGTGCGGAAGCGCTCGCGCAGCGTGTCCTGCAGGGCGGCGTCCTCGGCGGCGGCGCCGCCGAGCAGCGCCTCGGCGGGGACGATGCTGCCGAGCTCATTGAGGACGCTCTGCGCCGCGTCGGCGCCGGAGAGCTCCGTGGCGCTGAAGGCGCCCGTGGAGATGTCGCAGAAGCAGAGGCCATACCGGCCGGCCTGCGCAAAGACGCAGGCGTAATAGTTGTTTTTCGACTCCTCAAGCATGGTGCTCTCGGTGACGGAGCCGGGCGTGATGATGCGGATGACGGCGCGCTTGACCAGGCCCTTGGCCAGGGCGGGATCTTCCATCTGCTCGCAGATGGCGACCTTGTAGCCGCAGGAGACCAGACGTGCCACATAGGTATCCGAGGCGTGGTACGGGACGCCGCACATGGGGACCTTTTCCTCGTCCGATTTCTCCTTGCTGCGGTCGCGCGTGGTGAGCGTGAGATCCAGAACCCGCGCGGCTATGCGTGCGTCCTCTTCAAACATCTCGTAAAAATCACCCAGACGGAAGAAGAGCAGGCAGTCCGGATGCTGCTGTTTGACTGCATGGTATTGCTGCATCATGGGCGTCAGTTCTGCCATGAAACGATCCTCACTTCTCTTGATTTGCCGCAGGTTGTCCGACAAGGCTCCAGGTGGTGCTGCCGGTGATGGTGACGTCCAGGAACTGCCCGACGAGCGATTCGTCCGCGGGGAGCCGCACAAGACGGCCGCCCTCGGTGCGTGCGGTAACGCTGGCGCCGTCGGTCCCGTCGGCCAGCACCCGCAGCGTCTTGCCGACGTAGCCCTGGTGGATCTGCTGGGAGATGCTGTTCTGCAGCTCGCACAGGCGGTCAAAGCGGCGGTTCTTCTCCTCCTTCGGCGTGGGATCGTCCATGGCTGCGGCAGGCGTCCCGGCACGCGGGGAGAAAATGAAGGTGAACAGCGCGTCGTAGCGCACGCGCTCGATGAGGCTGAGCGTGTCGGCAAAGTCCTCCTCTGTCTCGCCGGGGAAGCCGACAATGACGTCGCTCGTCAGCACAAGATCCGGCATCAGCGACCGGCCGTAATCGACCAGGGAAAGATACGACGCGCGGTCATAATGCCGGTTCATTGCGCGCAGGATGCGGTCGCTGCCGGACTGGAACGGGAGATGGAACTGCCTGCAGATGGCAGGATACTGCGCGATGGTGTCAAAAAGACGGAAGGTGGCGTCCTTGGGATGGCTCGTCATGAAGCGCAGCCAGAACTCGCCCGGCATCGACGCGATCGACGCCATGAGCGCGGCAAAGTCCATGCCGTCGGGCAGATCCTTGCCATAAGAATTGACGTTTTGGCCGAGCAGCGTGAGCTCGCGGTAGCCCGAGGAGAGCAGGCTGCGCACCTCGCTCAGGATCTCGTCCGGGCGGCGGGAGCGCTCGCGCCCGCGGACATACGGGACGATGCAGTAGGAACAGAAATTGTTGCAGCCGTACATGATCGAAACCCACGCGCGGAGCGTGGAAGCACGCACGACGGGAATGCCCTCGGCAATATTGCCTTCGGTCTGATCTGCGGCAAAGACACGGCGACCGGTGTGCAGCACGGTCTGCAGCAGCTCCGGGAAACGCCAGAGCTCATGCGGGTTGAACACGCCGTCCACATGGCGGTAGCTGCTGCGGATGCGCGCGACGACCTGCTTCTGGCCCATCATGCAGCCGCACAGAAAGATCTTCTGCTCCGGATGTCGCGCTTTGGTGTGGACCAGTGCGCCGACGTTGCCATAGACGCGCGTCTCGGCGTGTTCGCGGATGGCGCAGGTGTTGATGACGATGCAGTCGGCGCCCTCTTCGGTGTCGGTGATCTCATAGCCGCACGCGCGCAGCATCCCGCGGATGCGCTCGGAATCGGCTTCGTTCTGTTGGCAGCCGTAGGTGTCGACAAATGCGCGGGGCACGCGGCCGGTCTGTTCCCAGGCGGTGCGGATCTGCGCGCAGATCTGCTGCTGGCGCTCCAGGGCCTGCTGTGATATTTCAACGGGTCTGCGTTCCAAAGCTGAATCCTCCGGAGTTTGTTTTCTGAATATATTATTATATCAGATGTTTGCATCAGTTTCAATGAAAACAGGACGCCGTGCGCCAAAAAACGGCGGCACGGCGTCTGTCTGACGCGATCAGGTGATAACGAATCCGCCGTTCACGGCAAGCACCTGCCCTGTGACGAACGGCGCGTCCGCCAGGTAGAGCATCGCCTGCGCAACATCCTCCGGCGTGCCGAGCCTGCCCAGAGGCGTCTGCTCGGCAAGCGACTGCAGCGTCTGGCTGTCCAGCCCGGCGCACATGTCCGTCCGGATGACGCCAGGCGCGATGGCGTTGACGCGGATGTTGGAGGGACCGAGCTCCTGCGCAAGCGCCTTGCTCAGGGCAAGCAGCGCGCCCTTTGCCGCCGAATAGGCCGCCTCGCATGACGCGCCCACCTGCCCCCACATGGAGCTGACGTTCAGGATACAGCCGCTTTGCCTGCGGAGCATGGACGGCAGGGCGGCGCGGATGCAGTAGAACGCGCCGTCCACATGGACGGCAAACAGCCGGCGCCATTCCTCCGGCGTGATCTGGCTGATGAGGCCGAAGTGGGCGACGCCTGCGTTGTTGATGAGGACGTCGGTCTGTTCAATGGAGGAGAAGGCGGCGGCGACCTGCGCTTCGTCGGCAACGTCGCAGCGGACGGCGCGGGCGCCTGTTTCGGCGGCCAGCGCAGCCGCCGGCGCGCCGCTTTCGCGGTAGAAAAACGTGACCTGATCCCCGCGCGCGCGGAACGCGCGGACTGCGGCCGCGCCAATGCCGCGCGAGCCGCCGGTGATGACAACCTGCATGTCTGTGCTCCTGTCTGAAACAGAAGACGGGGACAGGCCGGCCTGTCCCCGTCTGTGTTTTTATCTTCTTCTTGTCTTGGTTTTGTGGTCGGAGTATGCGCGGATGGAGGACATTTTGCTGTCGGACTCCGTCATGAACTGCTTGAGCATGTCGTCAAAGGACTTCTGCTGCGGCGCGGATGGAGCGGACGCCGCGGGAGAAGACGGCGCGCCGGACGGGCGCGGCCGATGACCCTGCTCGCGCTGCGGTGCGGGAAGGGTACGCTTGATGGATAGATTGATTTTTGTTCCGTCGATCCCGATGACCATCACCTTGACCTGCTGCCCTTCGGACAGATGCTCGTGGATGTCAGTGACATAGGCATACGCGATCTCTGAGATGTGGACCAGGCCCGTGGACCCATCGGGAAGAACGACGAACGCGCCGAACTTCGTCAGGCTCTTGACAGTCCCCTCAACAATTTCTCCGACCTTAAGCTGCATATAGTTGTCTGTTCCCCCAAATCGAAACTAATTGCTTACGTCCTCGAAGACGATTTCGCCCTCTTTCACCATGCCGAGCTGATCGCGGGCAACATCCTCCAGGCCGTTCTCCGTCCCCAGTGCGTCGATCGAATCCTGCAGGCGGTTATTCTCCTGCTGTGCGCTGGCGATGGAGCTTGTGAGTTCGGCGGCCTCGGCGTTTTTGTCGTTGATCTGCGAGCGAAGGCGCACCAGGGTAACGGTGGCATACACCACCAGGATCAGGATCACCAGCTTGACCAACAGTGATGACTTGACAAATTTCATTCCCGCAGGCTCTCCCTTCCTCTTGCGCACGGTAACGCGCAAAATATACCTTGACGATAATTGTAACCCATTTTTTTGCGCTTGCAAAGAGGTTTTTGAAAAATTTTTTGCTTTTTTTCAAAAAAAGCGCGAACGGTCGTGCAATTTGACGCATCATACGGCCAATAATTCGGAACAAGCCCAAAAAAACATGAAAAACAAAGGGGCTGATAACCAAAAAATAGAAAATTGATCCGAGCAGCATTGCCGCAAAACAGTACAGGCGGAACAGCCCGCGGCCGGGATTGAGCGCAAACAGAAGCAGACTCCACCAGACCGCCAGCGCAAACAACACGTCCAGCGCTGCGGTCAGCCGGGGACGGAGACGGCGCAGCGCGCGCAGCAGATCATACAGGGCCCCAAGCCCCACGGACAGCAGGATCGCCTGCGCAAATGTCAGCGCCTGAGAGGAAACAGAAAGCTCCATCAGCCGAACAGGCGCGCGAAGAAGCCGCCGCCGGCCTGCACCTCGTCTTCATAGATGATGGAATCTACACTCCCGTCAACCAGGACCTGCCCCCCGTCAATGGACAGCTGCTGCAGATGGAGCGTTTTGCCGTGGATGGCAAGGGGCCCGCGTGTGGTCGTGAGGCAGATCATGGAGTCGTCGAAGCTCTCCACCTCCAAAACGCCTGTGATGGAGAGCCTGCTCCTGGAATCCAGTGTCAGCCGATGCGGCTGCTCGGTGTTTTTCTGCTCGATCAGAGCCTGCATGAGATCATCCTTTCCCCGGCGCGCCTGCGCCTGCCGTCGTGTTTTACTATATCTATACGCCGCTGGTGCAGGCGATATGCGAAAAAGTTCCGACGGCTTTCCCGGCAGGGCAGGACGCTCCGCAGATGCCCGTGGAGACAGAAACGGGTCGGCGGTAAAAAGCAGGAGCCGCTGCAATATGCAGCGGCTCCTGTTTTACATCAGATTTCGCGGTAGAGCGCGCCGGCGTCGTCCTTGCGCACGGCCTCCGCCACGGCCAGGACCTCGACCTCCAGCGTGCGGGAACCGAACTGAATGGAGATGCGGTCACCGACTTTGACGTCATAGCTGGCTTTGGCCGGGTGGCCATTGACGCTGACGCGGTCGTTGTCGCACGCCTCATTGGCGACAGTGCGCCGTTTGATGAGGCGCGAGACCTTCAGGTATTTGTCCAGTCTCACTTGGGATCCTCCCTCGCTCCTGTGTCAGCGCCACAGGAACAGCAGAAAAACGATCAGCAGAAATGCGGCGCCGCCATAGATCAGAACCAGCAGAAGCCCCGCTTTGACGGCGGCCCAGCGGTAGGCACGGATCTCCTTGTCCGACAGGCCGGAATCCCGGCCCCGTCTGGCGATGAAGTCGGGGCTTTTGCGCCTGTGCCAGGGCATGCCCTCAAGATCCATCGGGGCGATCACTTCGCCGTCGTCTTCTTCGTCGAAGACCGGTTTGTCCTTCCGCATGGCTCAGTCTTTGGAGGAGGGCTTTTTTGCAGCCTCGATCGCCGCGAGCGCTTTCTGCATCTCGCTGTTGGCGGCTGCGTTCTCCTCGGCAGTGTTGTAGAGGTGGCATGCGCAGAAGTGGTCGGGCGAGAGCTCCTTGAACGTGGGCGCGACGTGCTTGCAGATCTCCATGCACTTGCGGCATCTGGTGTGGAACTTGCAGCCCGCAGGGGGATTGGCCGGAGACGGGATGCTGCCCTCCAGAATGATGCGGTTCATCTTGAAATCAGGGTCGGGGACCGGGATCGCAGAGAACAGTGCCTCAGTGTAGGGGTGCTTCGGATTGGCAAAGAGCTCGTCCGTGGGCGCGTATTCCACCAGGTTTCCGAGGTACATGACGCCGACCGTGTCGGAAATATGCTCGACGACGGACAGGTCGTGCGAGATGAACAGGTACGTCAGGCCGAATTCCTTCTGCAGGTCGCGCAGGAGGTTGATGATCTGCGCCTGGATGGACACATCCAGCGCGGAGACAGGCTCGTCGCAGACGATGAACTCAGGTGCAAGCGCAAGCGCGCGGGCAATGCAGATCCTCTGGCGCTGGCCGCCGGAGAACTCGTGCGGATAGCGCTCCTTGTAGTATTCCGGCAGGCCGCAGACGTCCATGACGCGGGAGATATAGTCGTCGAACTCCCCGGCGGGGACGATGCCATGCTCGCGCACGGCCTCACCGATGATCTCGCCGATGGGCAGACGCGGGGACAGGCTGGAATACGGATCCTGGAAGACGATCTGCATGCGCGGACGCATCTGGCGGAGCTCTTCCTTGCTCAGGGCGAAGATATCCTGGCCGTCAAAGATGACGGACCCGGCGGTCTTGTCCTGCAGGCGGAGGATGGTTCTGCCGCAGGTGGACTTGCCGCAGCCGGACTCACCGACCAGGCCCATGGTCTGGCGGCGCTTGATCTTGAAGCTGACGCCATCGACAGCCTTGACGTGCGCGACGGTGCGCTTGAAGAACCCGGCCTTGATCGGGAACCATTTGACCAGATTGTTGACCTCAAGCAGGTACTCGTTCTCTGTGGTGGTTGACTTTTTTGTCTCTTCCATCTTAAAGCAGCTCCTCCACATTCACAGATTTGGGGTACTTCAGGATCTCGCCTTCACCCTTGAAGCGGTAGCAGGACACGACATGCGTGTCGCTGATACGGATCTCGGGCGGGTAATCACCGTCGCATTCCGCGCAGCGCATTTCGCAGCGGTCGCGGAAATAGCAGTAGTTCGGCATATCGACAGGGTTCGGGACGCTGCCGGGGATGTTGTAGAGCGCATCGACCTTCTTGCCGACGACCGGCTTGGACTTCATCAGACCAATGGTATAGGGGTGGGCCGGGTGATGGAAGATGTCATCCGCGGTGCCCTTTTCCACCACGCGGCCGGCATACATGACGACGACGTAATCCGCCATCGAGGCAACGACGCCCAGGTCGTGGGTGATGAGCATGATCGAGGAATTGATCTTGTCCTTCAGATCACGCAGCAGGTCAAGGATCTGCGCCTGAATGGTGACGTCCAGCGCGGTGGTGGGCTCGTCGGCGATGATCAGGCCGGGCGAGCAGGCCAGCGCGATGGCGATCATGACACGCTGACGCATACCGCCGGAGAGCTCGTGCGGGTACATGTTGTACACGCCCTCTCTGTTGGCAATGCCGACAAGCGAGAGCATCTCAAGCGTTCTGGCCTTGATCTCTTCCTTGGACATCCCGGGGTTATGGAGCTCGGTGACCTCATCGACCTGCTGGCCGATCTTGAACACCGGGTTCAGACTCGTCATCGGCTCCTGGAAGATCATGGAGATCTTGTTGCCGCGGATCTGCTCCATAATGGAGTTGGGCGTGTTGACGATGTTGTAGGCGGTGCCGTCGCCAAGGTTGAAGCGGATCTCGCCGCCGACAGTCTGGCCGGAGGGCCGCTGCAGCAGCTGCATCAGAGACAGGCTCGTGACCGATTTGCCGCAGCCGGATTCTCCGACAACGCCGACAGTGGAGCACTTCGGGATCTCAAAGTTGATGCCGTCGACGGCCTTGACCGTGCCGACATCGGTGAAGAAGTAGGTGCAGACATTGTCGAACTCAACGACATTGTTGGGGTCCTTCATGGTGGTGGTATAGAGCTTCGGGTCCTTGTTGGCGTTGAAGCGCTCATTTTCGAGCTTGCGCATGACCTTGCGGTTGAAGCGGGAGATCCTGCGCGATTCTTTGCCGGAGATATAGGAGGATTTTTTTTGTTCCTGTGCCATGATCCGAACCTCCTTACCGTTTTGCCCTGGGGTCATACGCATCGCGCAGGCCATCGCCGACGAAGTTGAAGGCGATAACGGTCAGGCAGATAAGCAGGCCGACAGGGATCCAGATGAAAGCGTAATGTGCCATGGCCGAAGCCGAGGACACAGAGTTGATGATGGTGCCCCAGGTGGCAAGCGGGTGCTTGACGCCAAGGCCGAGGAACGACAGCGTGGATTCTGTGATGATGATGCTGCCCATGCCCATGGTCGCAGTGACGATCAGCTGCGGCATGACGTTCGGGACCAGATGGCGGAAGATCCTTGCGCTGACCTTGATGCCGGTGGCTTCGGTGGCGACCATGAATTCCTGCTCACGCAGGGAAAGGATCTGGCCGCGGACCAGACGCGCGACGCCGGCCCAGCCCATGATGCCGAGCGCAGCCATCATGACGACCAGACGCTTATAGGATGCCATACGCATGGCGTCCATCATGGCACCGAGGATAATCATGATCGGCATGGAAGGCAGGCAGTAGAAAATATCGACCAGACGCATGATCAGGTTGTCCACCCAGCCGCCGTAGTAGCCGGCCAGGCCGCCCATGATGATGCCCAGGAAGATCTCCAGGAACACGACCACGAAGCCGACCATCAGGGACACGCGGCCGCCGTACATGATGCGGGCCAGGACGTCGAAGCCGTCGCCGTCCGTGCCGAGCAGGTGCTTGCCGGACGGGGAAGCGAACATGTCGATGATGTAGTTGATCTGATCGGCGCGCAGCACATACTCGCCGGTATCACGCTGCGTGATGACCATTTCGGTTTCATTGTAGAGGAGGTTGCCGTCTTCATCCGTGGCATAGGAGCCGTCCTCATTCTGCATCGGGAGATTGTAGACAAGGGAGGATTCCTTCCGTCCCATTGCAGCCATCTCCTCAACAGCTTCGGCAACGGCTTTTTTGAGGTCGTAGTCCATGGTATCGTCGCCGTTGTAGCGGCGGACGACGAACGTGGAGAACTCGGCAAATTCCTGGCCGGCGTCGTCGCGGACGATCAGGATGCCGTCTTCATCGGCAATGGTGAAGTCACGGCCCTCGAACGAGAATGCGCCGTCGCCCGAAACGGCAAGGAGCGCGGCGGCCTTGAACGCATCCGGGACGGACAGGCCGGTTTCAAACGTGTCCAGACGCAGGCGCGTATAGATCAGAGCCGGACGCACATTGCTGACGCGATAGACATCGTATGCGTCGCCGATCTTCACGAGCATGTAGTCCTGGCCGTCGGCGCTGAAGCCCTCGCCGGTCTGCGTGGCGGCGTCAAGCGCACGCTCAAACGAGCCGCCGATGGGCGAGCCGACGTAAGCCAGGCCGCTCTGCTCGGCAGAGATGGCATAGTTTTTGCCGACGGTTTTCTTGTAGGTGTAGGTGACGCCGTCAAAGACGAACTCGCCGCCGCTGCCCTTGAGCTTGCCCTGAACGGCTTCGTTCAGACCCTCGATGGGCTGATATTTGAAGACGATCTCCTTCCTGACGCCGTCATACGTGCCGACCTCAGAGACGCGGTCGCCGACAGAGGCAACGAGCTCGGCGTCCGCAGCGGAGAGCGTATAGATCTCGTCTGCGAGCTTATTGATCTCAAAGCCCATCTCGTCCTCGATGCCGTCCAGCTTGTCCCGGTCGGCGGCGATCATCTTTTTGATGTTGCTGTTCATCGCATTGACGATCGTGCGGTCGAGCGTGACGGAGTCGTCCAGAGAATAGCCGTTGTAAGCGGTGTTTTCCTTGGCCAGCGCGTAGTTGACGTTCTGCTTGTCGTATTTATAGAAGATCTGCTTCTGGCCGTAAGCATAGAAAAGCGGTCCGATGAAGGAGAACACGAACATCGTGATCAGCAGGATCGAGCCGAACACGGCCAGCCGGTTGCGGATGAAACGCTTGAAGACCTTGCGGCCCGGGGAAAGGACCTTGACACGGGAAACATCATCAAGGTGGACCTCGCCATTCTGCGTGGACCGGCCTTTCGCGGCCTCTCTGGCCTTGAGCTCTTCGTTCAGATTATATTTTGCCATATTCGAACCCTCCTCAGCTCAGGCGCACGCGCGGGTCAACGATCCCGTACAGAAGATCCGAAATCAGGTTGCCGAGCAGCGTCAGGATGGAAATAAAGGCAAGATAGAACATGATAAACGGAATGTCGCCCATGACCATGGAGTTATAGGACGCATAGCCGATGCCGCGGATGGAGAACAGCGTTTCGGTGATCAGAGCGCCGGAGAACAGGCCGGGAAGGCTGCCGCCCAGCGTCGTGACCAGGGGGATGAGGGTATTGCGGAAGGCGTGGTAGTTGATGACGCGCTTTTCCGGGACGCCCTTGGCGCGGGCAGTACGGACATAGTCCGCGCTGAGGACTTCCAGCATATTGGTACGGGTGTAGCGCATGAGGCCGCCGATGGAGATGATGATGATCGTGATCGACGGGAGAACGAAGTGTTTTGCCACATCCAGAAATTTGCCGAAATCAGACAGATGCATGTAGTTTCTGCTCTGCATGCCGGTCAGATCGAACCAGCCGAGCTTGACGGAAAATACGTATTTCAGCAGAGTTGCCAGGAAAAATGTCGGCATGGAGATACACACCATGGAGACAACGGTCGTAAAATAGTCCGTAAAACTGTACTGCTTTTTGGCCGCAGTGATGCCGAGAGGGATTGCAATCAGGATCTCGAAAATAAAGGAAACCAGTCCGAGCGCAAAACTATACCAGACGGTACGATGGAATTCTTCCGTGACCGGCACAGTCCACTGCCAGCTGTCGCCCCAGTTGCCGCGAATTGCGTTTCCAAGCCATACAAAATAACCCTGGACCACGCCCTTGTCCATACCATACTGTGCGTTGAGGTCAGCCAGCCATTCCTGATAGCTCTTTGTCGCGCCGGGACGGGAAGCGAGCTCCCGCGCTTTGGTCTCGACATAGCTCATCGGCATATTCGACATCAGCGTATAGATGAGGAACATCACGAAGAACAGGATCAAAACGCTGTACAGC
>CADCOJ010000075.1 GCA_902803075.1 Oscillospiraceae bacterium
GGATGGGCGCCAGCGCGCAGGCCATACCGTATGAGAATGCGCAGCGGTTCCTGTCCACCCGGCCATACAACTCCCGCAGATCGCCGGGGATCAGCTTCTGCACGCTGGTCAGGATCAGCGTACGGAACCCCTCCGTATACAGCGCGCCCATGCACGCACCGTATCCGCCTCCGCCCGGACTGCCTATGAGCAGGGCGGCATTCCCGTAGGCGTCGATGGCGTTCGCGCCGGTCAGGAACAGATCTCCGGGCCCCAGCATCCGGGCGGCCGCGGCCGGGTCTTCGTCCACATTCTGCGCGCGGCCGCTTTCAAGCAGCAGAAAGTGCGCGCCCGGGCCCTTCCGCAGCGCCCCGCGCATGCCGGCTGCGGACATGCGCCCGCTCAGGCGAAGCGGCATCCCGGCGATCTGCCGGGCAAGAAGCGAAACGGTGGCGCCGCCCTTCATCAGGATCCGTCCATGCTCCAGATACGGCTTCAGCACGCCGCTCTGCGCAATGCAGAACGCCAGCAGGAGCCGGCTTTCCTGACCGGCCAGTGTGATCTGCGCCGCTGTCATGTCCGTTTCCCTCCCTCAGATCACAAAAACGCCGCGATCCAGGATCAGACGGTCGTCCAGATAAAGCGTCGGATCTCTGATGACGCCGTCTATATGGCAGTCCGCCTTGTTGGCGCCGCCGAAGCCGGTGTTGGTACCGAATGCAATGTGGACCGTTTGGAACGCCTTTTCGTCCTCCAGGATCACGCCGGTGAGTCTGGCGGCATGGTTGGTGCCGATCCCGAGCTCGCAGAGCGTGGCGTTGCGCTCGTTCCGCAGAAGGATCTCAAGCCGCTGCGCTTCCCTGCCCTCGATGGATACAAGCCGTCCGTTCTCGACCGTCACGACCAGCGGTTCCGTGAGCAGGCCGACGCCGACCATTGAGCCGTCAATGCACATTGTCCCGTTGGAGCCGTTTTCCAGGGGCGCAATATAGGCCTCTCCGGAGGGAAGATTCCCGCTCTGCCCGCGCAGACGGTAGACGCCGGGGCTGGCAATGCCGGGCCGGCCGGTCAGATCCAGCGTCAGAACATGTCCGTCCTTTTCCAGACGCGCCGTGTGCGCCCGGCTCAGCAGGTCCGTCACCGTCTCCGTCAGCGCAAGAACCGCGCCGTAGTCCGCGGTCATGGCTCCGTTTGAGAGCATATCCTCCGTAATGCCCGGCATGGTTGCGATGCGCGCGCCGGCCTTTGCCGCACGGAGCTTTGCGTCCGTGTGGGTGATGGATGTGCTCATCGGGCAGATCACCACATCCGCCGCCTGCATGGCGGCGGCCACAGCCGCCGGCGGCTCCTGCCCGGATACCGCGCGCGGCTGCATCGTCATGAGCAGCGCTTCCGCTCCCAGCGCCGCGGCCGCCGCATAGAATGCCTCCCCGATGTTCCGTTTGTTTTCGTCCGTGACGACCAGCACGGTTTCATTCGCCTGGACATTCAGGCATGTTTTGAGGACCGACTGCCCGATCCCGACCATATTCTCCATGTTTTCCCTCCGTTCAATCCGTCAGCAGCTCCATGATGGTCCGCGCGGCAATGGTCCGGGAGAGCACCACCGGCTTCCCGCTCCGCGCACGGAATCTCCGCTTCATCTCCACGGTATATCCGATGCAGTCCAGGACCGCCAGATCCACATCCAGCTTTGAAACCTTATCCGCCGCATCGTCCAGCTCAGACGGCTCGCCGTAAGGCGAAGCGACCACGACCTCCGCATATTCGACAAAGCCCTTCCATTTTTCTGCCGTCTGTTCCAGCTGCTCCGCCTTGGGCGTCACGACCGCAATGCGTGCGCGCGGCGCAAGCGCGGGTACGGCGCCGTTCAGGATCCGGCACGGGAAATACAGCGGGACCCTGCTCCGGAAGCCCGGGAACGCGCCTGTGCAGAGGAACAGGATCATGGAAACGCCCTCCGATTCCAGCCTGTCGATGCACGCCTGCAGCCGCGGAAGAATGCAGCGCTCCGCAAACACGGCATGGCTCCCGTCACGCAGCCTGGAGATCAGGACATAATCCCCGTCCTGCGGCGCAAATGCGGCGATCTCCTCCTTTGTCAGGCCGTCCAGCGCGCCTGCGTGGTGCAGCTCGATCTCCCTGCCGAAAATCGGTTCGATATCCGGCAGGACATCCGTTCTGGGCGACTGCCCGATGGTGATCAGTCCAAGCTTTTTCATACCAGTTCTCCTCCTTTTTTCATCAATTTTCAATCATTCCGGTATGGATGTTTTTCCCCCCGGTTTTCCTGCGCGTTCTCCGGCAGGAAATCCAGATGCTGCAGGATCTCCCGGTCAACAGCCGTCTGCACGGGAAGAAGGATCTCCCGGTCAAACAGCGCGGGCGACAGCTTCAGATTCCGGTACCCGGTCCGGAGGACGAACACCTCCGTGCCCTCCCGAAGCTCGGCGGATGTGAGCGGACGGCCGGTCTCCGCCCCGATGGTCATGATGAGATCCGGAAACGTGGCCAGCCGCGTTCCGTCCGGCGATGTGAGCGTGATATATTCGTTCCAGAATGTCAGCTCCATTCCGTCCACCACGCAGCGGCCGACGTCAAAGCCATGCTGCGTCTGGAGGGTCAGGGACTCGACCGTCCCCCTGCACACCACGCTGCCATGCAGAAACTCCTCCGCAGCCCGGATCGCCGCTTCCGCGGAGTGAAGCAGCCCCGTCTCATAGCGCCGGCCAAGCTCGATCGCCTGCGATATGCTTCCGACTGCTCCGTTTTTTGCCACATAGCCGGCGCTGACCGGATTGCGCGCCACGCCGACGACGCCGCCGGCCGCCACCGACGCCGCCCGGATCAGCGGCGCGGCACGGCTGACGCTTCCCCGCACCGCGCATTCCACATACCGTCCCCGGTCCGGGTCTCCGCCGGCACAGGTCATGATCGTCACATAGGACGCATCGCGGTGCAGATTCATGCTGCCCATCACGCCGGTCGGATGCGCGCGGCCGTTGCAGGAAGCATCCAGCAGCGGAAGGCCCGTCGCGGCCGCCTGGACCCAGCCGTTTACCGTTGCGCACCAGCCGTTTTCGTTTGTAATGATCCCTCCGAGCCGAAGCTCCGGATCCATCTGCCGGAACAGCTCCACAGCCCGGATCATCTGCTCCGGAGAGATGAACTGTTCCTTTGCCGCCGGCGCGCCGACCAGCGACACGCTGAGCACGACCGAGTCCGGATCAAGTTCAGCCAGCGGCGTCAGATACAGCTCCGGCAGCTCTTCGAGCTTTTCCAGAAGCCGTTTTCCGTCTGCTTCGCTCCCGCCGCCTCCGCCGCCCAGAATACATCCGCCCAGCATTGCCCAGCGTCCTGTCTTTTCATCAAGTTTCCATTTTTCTGTCATATTTATCAGCTCCCGTTCAGTTTTTTTGTTATTTTACGAACAATTTCAACGCTCTTGCTTTTTATGATCGTCCGTGTTATGATCGATTCATAAAGCGTCACAGGGAGGGCTGTACCATGAAACATGACAAGGATCCGAACTATATCCAGACGCTGGGCCGGGCAATGGAGATCATCCACCTGTTTCAGGATGACACATA
>CADCOJ010000076.1 GCA_902803075.1 Oscillospiraceae bacterium
AAACGGTTCCGCCAAATTCTGCACGGAATGCGGAGCAGAGTTCCGGTAAATCTCCGCCGGACAAAACCGGATGATCTTCGCCGGCACGGCCGTTTGACTACGGCCGTGCCGGCGTTCTTTCTCCGCATCACAGAGAGGACATGCTTCTTGTATTTTTGCACAATCAACAGAAGGTACAGAGGTAAAAAACTGTTCCATTTGTAAAAACTTGCACGTTGGAAAGGCGAAAAGGGGCGCTTATAATAAAAGTGCCAAATAAAAAAAGAGGAGGGCTCATTCGTGAAGAAAAGACTATTCGCCTTGCTGCTTGCAGTGGCAATGCTTGCAGGTCTTGCAGCCTGCAGCGCCAAACCTGCGGAGCCGTCTGTGGATCCGGCGCAGTCCGGAACAAAGACAGACGACAGCTCCGAAACGACACAGACACAGACCGAAACACAGACGGAAACTCAGACCGGAGAAAAGGATCTCTATGGATTTGAAGACCCGGTCCACATCAAGATCTTTTACAGCAGACCGTCCCACTTTGAGTATGTGGGCGGCGAGACCGCGACAAACAACACCTGGATCGACCTGCTGAAGGAGCACAACATCATCCCGGATCTGCTCTATGAGGTCGAGTCCAGCCAGGCAGCCAACAAGGAAGCGACGGCCATCATGTCCGGCACCTATCCGGACATTCTCTGGGCAAAGTCCACAGATTATCTCAACTGGATCAAGACCGGCGTGATCGCGGACATCACAGACGCCTTTGAGGAGTATGCCTCCGACGAGCTGAAGGAATATGTCTATGCCGACGGCGGCATGAGCATGGAGGCCGTCATGTATAACGGCAGAATGTACGGCCTGCCCTATATCGGCGATGCCTACAACAACGCCTATGTCATGTGGATCCGGCAGGACTGGCTGGACAATCTCGGCCTGGAAATGCCCAAGACCATGGATGAGCTGAAGCAGGTTGCCTATGAATTCACCTACAACGACCCGGATCAGAACGGCAAGGACGACACCTACGGCCTGGCCCTCTCCGGCGCGTCCCCGACCAACTATGCGCTGGGCAACTTCACATCCATCTTCTCAGCTTTCGGCGCATACATGGGCTGGGATTTCACGGCATACGTGCAGTATGAGGACGGCGTCGTCGACTGGGGCGGCGCGAATGTGGAGGGCGTCAAGGCGACGCTGCAGTTCCTGCAGGATATGTATAAGGAAGGGACCATCGCCAAGGACTTCATCACCATGGACAACAACGCCATCACGGAGGAAGCCGGCGCGGGCCGCTGCGGCATCTGGTTCTCCACCTACTGGGGCGGCCTGCATCCGCAGAGAGAAGCCGTGAAGATCGATCCGAACGCCAGGATCGTGGCGGCCAGGATCCCCGACGGCATCGACCAGGGCGGCACCAGCATGTTCTTCATCAATACGGTCGACCCCATCTACTGCGTGAGCAGCAAGTGTGAGGATCCTGCCGTGCTGGTCAAGCTGGCCAACCTGACGGTCCAGAAGCAG
Source organism: Oscillospiraceae bacterium (assembly GCA_902803075.1). Taxonomy (GTDB): domain Bacteria; phylum Bacillota; class Clostridia; order Oscillospirales; family Oscillospiraceae; genus CAG-170. The sequence continues at coordinate 1,507 of CADCOJ010000076.1, forward strand.
ATCCACCCGACCGACGAAGAGGACTACGCAAAGTACATGGGCGACGGCGTGAACTACACGGGATATGACAACTCCCTGATCCACATGCCGCAGCCGTTCGAAGGATACATGAGCTATCTGGCGGTCATGGACGCGCTGGAGACCGGCGACACCAGCGAGCTGAACGCGAGCCGCATGGAGCTTTATGACGCGCTGAAGGCGTATTATGACGCAGAAGCGGCCGGGGATCCTGATTTCTCTGACGACAAGATCGTCGACGGCATCGGCCTGAACACCATGAACGGCAGAGACTGCTCCTACGCGATCTTCAAGCAGCTGACCGATGAAGGCAAGGTCGTCTACAACGAGTATAACGTCGCGCCGACGGAGAGCATGGCGGAATACCAGTCGATCCTGAACGCCCGGTTCGGCGAGTTCATCGTCAAGGTGATCCTCGGGGAACCCGTGGACAGCTACGACCAGTTCCTGGAGTCCTGGTACAGCTCCGGCGGCCGCGAGATGGTGGACGACGCGCAGGCCTGGTTTGACGCGAACAGAAAATAAACAGAAAGACAGAACGTAAACGCACAAAACAGGTGATGGCGGCGGAATACTCGTCTCCGTCACCTGTTTTATCATCACCGGATAGGAGTGGAGGACTCTTGCAGAAGCAAAGAAGAAGACGCCAGAGCACGCTGATGTTCCACATCATGCTGTTCGTGCCCGTCGTGTTTACGATCATCTATAAGATCCTGCCGATCCCGGCGGGCGTGCTGATGGCGTTCCAGGATTTTCAGCCCGGCCTGGGCTTCTGGAAATCCGCCTTCATCGGGCTGGATAATTTCAGAAAGGTCTTCCGGCTGGAGGAATTTTCTGCGGCGCTCAGAAACACGCTGATCATCGCCGTCGGCAAGATCGCGGGAAACCTGTTCGTTGCGGTCGTGTTTGCGCTGCTGCTGAATGAGGTGCCGTCGCGGTGGTTCAAGCGCGCGTCGCAGACGATCACCTACCTGCCCTATTTCCTGTCCTGGGTCGTCGTGGCCGGCATCCTGATCGACGTGCTGTCCCCCGGGAACGCGGCGTCGCCGGCGGGCCTGCTGAACAACTTTTTGATGCGGCTGGGGATCGTCAGGGAGCCGGTCTATTTCCTGGGCTCCAACAGGACCTTCCGGGCCACCATGATCCTCAGCGATATCTGGAAAAGCTTCGGCTACAACGCCATCATCTATCTTGCCGCGCTGACGGGCATCGACCCGACGCTCTACGAAGCGGCGGCGGTGGACGGCGCGGGGCGGTGGAAGCAGACGCTGCATATCACGCTGCCGGGCATCGCGCCGTTTGTGGCGCTGATGACGATCCTCTCCATCGGCAGCATCCTGAGCGCCGGCTTCGATCAGATCATCAATCTGTATAACCCCATTGTCTATGAGACCGGCGACATCATCGACACGCTGGTCTACCGTCTGGGCATCGGCCGGCAGCAGTATTCGCTTTCCGCGGCGATCGGCCTTGCCAAATCGCTGGTGTCCTGCGTGCTGGTGCTGCTGGGATATAAGATCGCGGACAAATATGCCGGCTATCGCGTGTGGTAGGAGGAAGGAATCATGAGCTTTGACAGAAAGTCTCCCGGCAGAAAGCTGTTTCTGGTGTGCAATTATGTTATAATCAGCTTGATCACACTCAGCTGCGTGGTCCCGCTCCTCAATCTTCTGGCAAAATCCTTCAGCTCGTCCTCGGCCATCATTGCCAACCGGGTCACGATCTTTCCGGCGGATTTCACGCTTGAGGCCTACGACTATGTGCTGAACAACACGCGTTTCTGGAACTCGCTGATCGTCAGCGTCAAGCGTGTGGTGATCGGCGTCCCGCTGGAGGTGCTGATGACGATCCTGGTCGCCTACCCCCTGTCCAAGTCGGAATCGGCGTTCCCGGCGCGCAAATACTATGTCGGGCTGTTTCTGACCACGATGCTGATCGGCGGCGGCCTGATGCCCACCTATTTCATTGTGGCAAAGACCGGCCTGATCGACACGATCTGGTCGCTGATCCTGCCCGGCGTCGTGCCGGTCTATTCCTGCATCATCCTGATGAATTTCTTCCGCGGGATCCCGGGCGAGCTGGAGGAATCCGCAACGCTGGACGGGGCGAACCAGTTCCAGATCATGACGCGGGTCTATCTGCCGCTGTCCAAGCCGTCGCTTGCGACGGTGACGCTGTTCAGCCTGGTCGGGCACTGGAACTCCTGGTTCGACGGACTGATCTATTCCAATTTTGACAGGAACTATCCCCTGCAGTCCTACCTGCAGACACTGGTGGTCTCCACCGTGGAGTCGCTGCGGACTGCGGATCTGAAAAAGATCATGGACCTGGCAGGCGTCAGCAACACAAACATGAAGGCAGCGCAGATCTTTATCTCGCTGATCCCGCTCATGCTTGTCTATCCGTTCCTGCAGAAATATTTTACCACCGGGCTGACCCTTGGCAGCGTGAAGGGGTAAGCACAAGCGCAGCCACGGCGGTACGAAAGGGGCAGAGCGTGCATGGAAACGCCGAACAGACAGAAAAACTGGAGGTACTCCATCCGGGCCAGGCTGCTGCTGGCCTTTGGCTGCGTGCTGGCTGCGGTGTTTCTTTGCTATGTTTATATCTATCAGCGGGCAGTCAGCCTGGCCACGCAGCTGACGTATGAAAAAATGCAGTCGCAGGCGGACTACTATACCCAGGCGCTGTATGACGAGCTGGCTTCCATCCGGGACCAGCAGACGGAGCTCTTCCGCGACAGGCTTCTGATTTCTATGATCGAGCCGGACGAGGGGCTCGGTGAGTTTGAGCGCCGGGAGCGTCTGCTTTCCATCTGGGATAAAGTCGGGACCATGAAGAGGACGAGCCCGCTGATCGAAAAAAACACGATCTACCTGCCGCGGTCCAGCTATCGGATCACGGCGGCGGGCGTCCGGCGGATCAACGCGGAGGATGAGGCGCAGATCGCAGAGTATCTGAACTACCGGGACGGAACGATCCATATCCTGAACGACGGAGAACAGATCTTCCTTGTGGAGACGGGCGAGCTGCGGGAAAGGCCGGGCCATGTGCCGCGGCACATCTCCGTCATCACCTTCTCCAAGGCGCGGATCATTGCAGACATTGCAAAGCTCAGCACTGCGGAGGGCAGCGGCGCATTCCTCTACCAGGGCGACCAGGACGCGCTGCTGGAGCACAGCCGCGGGCCGGCCGTGGGCCGGGAGATCCTGGCGCAGATGGATGCGGACGCACCGGCCGGCGCCCGGACGCAGTGGGTGACAGTGGGCCGGGAGAAATACTTCGTCTTTGCCGGCGGGCAGGGGCTCATGGGTCTGCTTGTGCAGTACTGCCCGGAGCGCGCCGTCATGGGCCAGATCGAGCAGTTCCGCTATACGGTGCTCGGACTTTTTGCCTATATGATCCTTGGGGCCATCGCCTTTTCCTGGTATGCAAGCGGCCTGCTCCACCGCCCCATGGATGAGCTGGTGCGCGCGTTCCAGCGGATCGAAAAGGGAAACTGGACGGAGCAGATCGTACACAACCGGAAGGATGAGTTCAGCTATCTCTATGATGCGTTCAACGAAATGGAGATGCACATGAACGGGATGATCGAGCAGGTCTGTATCCAGACGAATCTGGCGCAGCGCGCGCAGATGAAGCAGCTGCAGGCGCAGATCGCGCCGCATTTCCTGTTCAACAGCTTTTTCTCGCTCAGCCGGAAGATCAAACGGGGCGAGTATGAGGCGGCGGAGGCGCTGGCCGGACATCTGGGCGAATACTTCCGGTATCTCACAAGGAACGAATCAGACTATGTGACGCTGGAGCAGGAGGTGCAGCACGCGAAGAGCTACGCGGCCATCCAGGGCATCCGTTTCAAGAACAGGATCACCATCCTGTTTGAGGAGCTGCCGGAGCCGTTCCGGAAGCTGACCGTGCCGCGTCTGATCCTGCAGCCGCTGCTGGAGAATGCGTTTGAGCACGGCCTGGACAACAAGGAGTCGGACGGCCGGCTGCAGGTCCGGTTCACGCAGACCGACAGCGAATTCCGGATCTGGATCGAAGACAACGGCGACATCCGCCCGGATAAGGTGCAGGAGCTGGCCGACGGCCTTGCAGAAGAGCGGAGCGGCGAGATCACGAGCTTCTACAACATTCATAAGCGCTTGCGATATCTCTATGGCGGCAGGGCCGGCCTGCGTGTCTGTCCGGGCGTGCCGCAGGGCCTGACGGTACAGGTCTTTATCTGCAAGGAGGCGGGAAATGTACCAGAATTTGCTGATCGTTGACGATGAATACGATGTCCTGAGCTGGCTGGAGGAGCTGTTCAAATTCCAGTTTGTCGATCCGATTTTCTGAAAACCCTTGGTTTTCCTGCATTTCCCGCAGGTCTGCTGCCATAAAAAGTTCCGTTTTCCCTTGTTTTTGCCCTTAAAAACCAAAACGAGGGCAGTACCTTTATTTTATTCAGGCCTCGCCGCTTGAGAGCGAAATA
>CADCOJ010000077.1 GCA_902803075.1 Oscillospiraceae bacterium
TCACTGAACAGATGGTTTTCCGAACTGACCTGCCGGGGAATCGCCCGGCTCTGACTTTTGATCCGTCCCGGCCGCTTCCGGAGGGATTTGATCTGACCTGCATGGGTGTCACGGAAAAAAACGGCCAATACGTATGGGAACAGCAGGACAAAGCGGATAAGAAAGAATCTGCCCCGTCCGCGTAAGGCGGACGGGGCAGCGGAAAATACGAATCAGAACAGGTTCAGAACAAGCGTGAGCACGAGGAACACACCGCCGATCCACTTGGTGTAGAGCGCAAGCTTCGCATCCAGGCTCTTGGACTTGTTTCTGCCAAGGAAGGTTTCACCGGAGCCGCCGCCGATCGCGCCGGACAGGCCCTGGGACTTGCTGGACTGGATCGAGACAATAACAACAAGACCAACAGCCAGGATGACCTGGATGATCGTCAGAATCAGATGAAGAGTCGTCATTTTTCCTCCATTACGAAGCCGTCCTTAACCGGCAGACGGCGTGCCGAAATGATCACAGGTTCTTCTAAACAGCATTTTAAATACTAACATAAAAACAGATCGAATGCAAGTGGTATTTGTTCTTTTTTGCAGTGAAAAAGAGCTCCGTCAGCTTTTTGTGACCCATGTGCCGGTTGCGAGACAGGTGAGATAGGCGTTGATGAATCCGTCCAGATCACCGTCCATAACAGCGTTGATGTTTGTCATCTCATAGCCGGTGCGGGTATCCTTTGCCAGCGTATACGGCATGAAAACATAGTTGCGGATCTGGCTTCCCCATTCGATCTTGAGCTGTGCACCCTTGATGTCGGAGATCTTGTCCAGATGCTCCCGCTCCTTGATCTCGATCAGTTTTGAGCGCAGCATGCGCATGCATGTCTCCCGGTTCTGGAACTGGTCCCGCTGCGTCTGGCAGGAGACGACGATGCCTGTAGGCTTATGGATCAGGCGGACGGCAGAGGAGGTTTTATTGATATGCTGGCCGCCGGCACCCGAGGAGCGGTAGACCTGCATCTCAATATCCTCCGGACGGATCTCCACGTCCTTGCTGTCATCCGTAATTTCCGGGATCACTTCAACAGCAGCAAAGGAGGTCTGCCGCCTGGCGTTTGCGTCAAAGGGTGAGACACGCACAAGGCGGTGGACGCCGTTTTCGCTCTTCAGCAGGCCATAGGCGTGCTCGCCTTCCACCAGGATGCTGGCGGACTTGATGCCGGCCTCATCGCCGTCCAGATAGTCGAGGATCTTATACGTCATGCCGTGCGCGTCGATCCAGTGTGTGTACATCCGGTAGAGCATCTGCGCCCAATCCTGTGCCTCGGTGCCGCCCGCACCGGCCTGGAAGGAGACGATAGCGTTGTTGCTGTCATACTCGCCGGAAAGGAGCGTTTCAAGCCGTGCCTTTTCCATCTGCTGCTCCAACTGGGCAAAGCCGTCTGTCAGCTCAGGCAGCATGGAGTCGTCGTTTTCTTCAATGGCCATCTCGCACAGCGTATAGAGATCATCCCACTGGCTGCACATTTTTTTGTACATCTCAACCTTCGCTTCGAGCAGCCTGGACTGTTTCATGACTTTGGTAGAGGTTTCCTGATCGTCCCAGAAGCCGTCTGAGTCGATCTGCGCATGCAGTCGCTCCAACTCATCGTTGGCTGCCGCAATGCCCAGCGAATCGGAGAGCTCCTCCAGACGGGGCTTGATGCCGGCCAGTTTTGTTTTATATTCTTCAAATTCAATCATACAGTTCCCACGCCTTATCAAAATTCAATGGTATTATACAGGAAAAAGTGCGCCATGTAAAGAGCTCTGTGTCAAAATCCGCCGGAACAGGAAATAGTGCGCGGCATCCGGTTTTTCCGGATGCCGCGGTTTCATCTCTGGCTGACTTCATAGTCCTGGCCGGCGAAGATCCAATCGTCCAGGTCGGTCAGATCGGCGCGTTCCGCTGCGTCGTTCATCATATCCCTCCTCTTTGCATTACCTCACAGTCTATGCACAAGAGGGGAGAAACATGCGCGAGATTCCGATTCAGATCTGCTGACGTTCAAGCATCCCGCAGATGTCCCGGCTCAGCTCCGGCACGGCAGACTGCACGCGTGCCGAGAGCTCCGACAGCGTGAATTTGGCGCCGGCCAGTGTATCTGAGAGCTTTGCGAAGGGCTCAACAAGCATGGAGTCCGAGTAGCAGGCTGCTTTGACAACGACTCCGTTTTCCACTTGCAGATCCATTTGGATGCTGCCCCAGTCAAAGCGTTCTTCACAGGAGAAGCTGAACGGGAAACGCTTCCCATACAGCCAGTCCCAGCTCGCGTTGCGCGCAGTGGTTTTTGCGATAAACTGCTCGTCGAGTGAGTCCTCCCGGATCAACTGGACTTTTCCGCCATAAACTGCCTCGAACGCCATGCGCATGGCCTGCTTCATTGTGCCGACGCTCAAGCCCGGGCAGAGTTCCCGGAGATTGACCACCCGCGAACGGACAGAATCCACACCCTTGGAGGCGAGCTTCGCCTTGGAAGGGTTTAGGTACCGGCCCATCTTTTGCATATCCGCATCAATGAGCAGCGTGCCATGATGGTAGGATCGGCCATGGCTGTGATAAAACGCGTTTCCGGAGAATTTTCGCCCCTCTGCAAGCACATCGTTTCGCCCGGAGCGTTCAGCCCTGATCCCGAGCGACCGGCACGCGGTTTCTATCACACGGAGCTGGCGGTCAAGATCGTATGCTTCGCTCGGGACAAGAAATGTAAAGTTGAGATTTCCGAGATCGTGGAAAACTGCGCCGCCTCCGGACAGGCGGCGGGCAAGATGCCCGCCCTCCTGCTCAAGAAGCGTCGTCCGGCATTCCTTCCAGGCGTTCTGATTCTGTCCGATCACAACAGTATTCTGATTTTGCCAGAGGTAAAGAATGCAGCCTTCATCCGGAACCACATGCAGAAGAAGCTCTTCTACAGCCAGGTTCCGGTATGGATCAAGGGAGGAAGTTTCATAGAGATAGAGTTTGTTGATCATGCTGGAACGTACCTTACAATGGGATTACGTGCCGCGCGGACCTCGTCCGGTCGGCCGATGGGTGTGTTGTGTGGGGCTTTGTGCATCCGCTCCGGATCGCTATGAGCGAGTGCATAGAGAGAGCGGAACACCTCCGCCGCGTCATCGAGCGTCTGCTTGCCCTCAGTCTCTGTCGGCTCGAGCATGAGCGCTTCATGAACGATCAGCGGGAAGTACATTGTGGGCGGGTGCATGCCATAGTCAATGAGGGATTTGGCCACATCCAGCGCGCTCACGCCGGTCTGCTTTTTGAACTCCGATAGATCGAGAACGAACTCGTGCATGCAGATGCGGTCAAAGGCCGGGCGGAACGTTCCCTTGATACGCTGCATCAGATAGTTTGCGTTCAGTACGGCGTTCTCCGCTGCCTGCGGAACGCCTTCCGCGCCAAGCATCATCAGGTAGGCAAGCGCCTTGACGACCACCAGGAAATTGCCGCAAAATGCGCGAACCTGCAGATGGCCGGGTTCCTGCATGAGGGAGGACTGCGGAAGATATGCACGCAGGAACTCCTTGCAGCCCACAGCGCCTGCGCCGGGCCCACCGCCGCCGTGCGGGGTGGCAAAGGTTTTATGCAGATTCATGTGGATACAGTCGAAGCCCATGTCGCCCGGGCGAACGATCCCCATGACGGCGTTCAGATTGGCTCCGTCATAGTAGCACAGGCCGCCTGCCTCATGCACCATGCGTGTAATTTCAAGAATATTCCGGTCAAAAAGACCGACGGTGTTTGGATTCGTCAGCATCAGACCTGCGGTGTCGGGGCCAAGGACCTTCTGCAGCGCATCCAGGTCGACGCATCCGTCCGGCGCAGACGGGATGTTGACGACCTGATAGCCGCACATCGCGGCAGTGGCAGGATTGGTGCCATGCGCGGAGTCCGGCACGATGATCTTTGTGCGCGCCTTGTCGCCGCGGGCATCGTGGTACTGCTTGATGAGCAGGACGCCCGTGAATTCCCCGTGTGCGCCGGCCGCAGGCTGGAAGGTCATGTCCGCCATACCGGAGATCTCACACAGATAGCGTTTCGCAAGTGCAAGGACCTCCATGCACCCTGCGGCGTCTTCAGCTGGTGTCAGCGGATGTACATCGGTGAAGCCGGGGAGTGCGGCAAGCTCTTCATCGATTCGGGGATTGTATTTCATGGTGCAGGAGCCGAGCGGATAAAAACCGCAGTTGACGCCGTGCACCTGGCGGCAGAGTTCGGAATAATGGCGGGAAACGTCCGTTTCGCTCATTTCAGGGAGCGCAGGCGGGTTCTGCCGTTCCAGACCGTAGGGAAGACTGGCGGACTCCACATCGCAGGGCGGGAGGATAGAGCAGCCTCTTCCGGAGACGCTCTTTTCAAAAATCAGCTTCATTCTGCCAACACCTCCTTTACGATCGAAACTGCCTCATCCAGCTGCTGCTTCGTGACCTTCTCCGTCACGCACCACAGAACGCCGTCTTTCAATGGCAGGCCACCCAGAATCCCGGACTCAGAGAGGCGGCTGAGCACAGCCTCCCGCTTTGGGAGTGCAGTCAGGAATTCGTCAAAGAATTCGCCCTCATGGATGAGCCGGACACCCGGAAGTCTGCAGAGCTGCTGTTCGAAATAATGCGCCTTGGACATGGACTGCTTTGCGGCTTCCGCAAGACCCTGCGGGCCCATGACGCTGAGATAGACGCTGGCAGTCAGTGCGCAGAGCGCTTCGTTGGAACAGATGTTGCTGCTGGCTTTTTCCCGGCGGATGTGCTGTTCGCGTGCCTGGAGGGAGAGGACAAAAGCACGGTTCCCTTTGTCATCGACCGTCTGGCCAACGATCCGGCCGGGAAGCCTGCGCATGTGCGCGGAGGTCGTGGCCATCATACCGAGATACGGGCCGCCGAAGCCGACCGGCATGCCGAGCGGCTGACCTTCTGCAACAAAGACGTCTGCCCCCTGGTCGCGCGGCGTCTTCATGATACCGAGCGCAATGGGATTGCAGCTGAGAATGACCATCGTCCCGTTTTCATGTGCCAGCGCGGAAAGCTGCTCCGTGTGTTCAAACAGGCCATAGAAGTTCGGCTGCTGAAGGATAACGGAAGCCACTGACTCATCCAGAAGCGCACGCATCGCTTCCGGGTCTGTCTTACCGTCCTTTTCGGGAATGAGCCTCATTTCGTCTCCTGTGCCGTAACAGTAGGTCCGGACGGTGTTGATGATGTCCGGGTTGGCCGCAGCGCTGACAAGCGTCACACGGCGTTTGCGGTCACGGCACATGGCTGCGGCCTCCGCTGCGGCGGTCGCACCGTCGTAGACCGAGGCGTTGGCTGCGTCCATTCCGCTGAGCTCGCACACCATGGTCTGGTATTCGAAAATCGACTGCAGGATGCCCTGGCTGATCTCCGCCTGATAGGGCGTGTAGGCCGTGAGAAACTCCTCTTTCGCGGGGATATACTTTACGATGCTCGGAATGTAATGGTCATAGGCACCTGCGCCGCGCAGAACCGTATGGAAACGACGGTTTTTTTCGGCCAGTGCACGGATGGTGCGGCTGACCTCCAGCTCGCTCATGCCGGCAGGCAGGTCCAGCGGGTGATCGAGAAGCATCTGCTCCGGTACGTCACGATAGAGTTCGCGGAAATCATCCAGCCCGAGCGCGGCAAGCATCTGCTTCTGCTCATCATGGGTTGAGGGAATGTAGCTCCCCAAAATTATTCCTCCTCCTCGCAAAGACGCTGATAGTCCTCAGCGCCGAGCAGCTCCTCTGTTGCAGTCACAGACTCCACCTTAATGATCCAAGCTCCGTACGGATCGGAGTTGAGGTTTTCCGGAGCGTCGAGAAGCTCTTCATTGACGGCGCACACAATGCCGCTCACGGGGCTAATAAGGTCGCTGACGGCCTTGACGGATTCCACATCGCCGAACGGCTCACCGGCTGTGACCGTATCGCCCTCCTGCGGCAGGTTGACAAAAACAAGGTCACCAAGCGAATTCTGCGCATAATCGGAGATGCCGACGACAGCCTGCTCGCCGTCCTGCTTCAGCCATTCGTGAGAACGTGTGTAGTGCAGTTCCTTCGGATATTCCATGATTAAATCCTCCGTTTTTTTAGAATATGGTTTTGAATCAAAGGCCGATGATCCCGGCAAATTTCTCAAGCTCTGCGTTGAATTCCGCATCGGAGAAGCAGTATTTCATCTCCAGATGTTCGCCGCGCAGACGCGCCACGTCATCCGAGACGTTTCTTCCGCGCAGAATGCAGTCTGCCATCAGCTCGGCCAGACGCGCAAAGTCGTCTGCCGTAAAGCCGAAGCGTGTCATTTCGCTCATGCCCATGCGCAGCGCACCGGAGGCGGTGAAGCCTTCTTCTTCGGGCGTCGCCTGATAGTTGACGATGATATTGTTCTGTTCCAGTCGCTCCGCGACCTCCGGCCCGATGCCGTAGCCGACCTTCACGATGACCTGGTGTGTCTCAGTGTAGCCAATGGCAGGATCGCCAGCCACATCCAGCCCCTGCGCTTTGAGGCAGCGCGCAAAGTGTTTGGCATTGTCAATGATTGCTTTCTGATATGCGTCCTTGAACTGATTCATCTCATAGGCGGCCATCAGCAAGCCCAGCTGCGTGCCCAGGTGGTGGTTGGAGACGCTGCCCGGGAACGCACGGGATTCAATGGTCTGCCATAATCCGTATTCCAGATCTTCCTTCTTATAATTGACGCCGATGATACCGCGCTGCGGTCCGAAGAAGGTTTTGTGCGTCGAGCCGGTGACGATGTTTGCGCCTTCCTCAAAGGGCTTCTGGAACGAATCGCCGATCAGGCCGAGCACATGCGCCATATCGTACATGATCGTGGTGGGGATCTTCTGATCGTCAACGAACGCGCGGATCTGCGCGACCGGTTCGCGGTGCAGGACCATGCTCTTGCCAAAGATGATGAGCTCCGGACGGAATTTTTCAATGAGCTTTTTCGTTTCTTCCACGTCGATCTTATAGATGTTATCCCTGCAGACGGGGAAGTTGACAATGGCCGGGCGCTCCGTAACGGGGTCGATGGCAACAAAATCGTGCAGCGCACCCATCGGCTGGGCGGAGAGATGCCCACCCTTGATGATGTGGTTGTTCATGATATATCCGAGGCGCTTCGGGTCATGTTTCCGGTCAAGGCGGTTTTTCCAGTCCATCAGTGCGGAAAAGACCGCCATATTGGACATCTGGCCGGAGATGACACGCGTCTCGACCTCAGTGCAGCCGAAATACTGACGCATCTGGTCAACAAGCAGCTGCTCAACCTTGTCGATGAATTTTGTGCCCTGATAGTAGAAAATATCTTTGTCGTAGAACGATTTGATTTTTTTGTGCTCAGCATAGCGGAACGCAGGATCGGATGCACAGAGCAGCTGAACGGCGCGGCTGGGCGTGTTTTCAGAGGGGATCAGATTGATGCAGCGCCTCTGACGCCACAGATGGTTTTCTTCCGCTTCACGGATCAGCTCCAGCGCGAACGGCAGGCGGTCGCCGGTGCGGACCTCCGCGGTCTCATCCTCTACGCCATAGAGGATCGGCCGGGCGAACGGAGGCGCGTCAACGCGCATATGGTAGGGGACGATCACGGCTTTGAGCCGTCGGCCGCGTACATCGACTTCCACAACATCGTCTTCCAGCGTGCTGCTTTCAACGTAGCAAAGACCGATCGAACGCTTGGCGGTCTCATCAGTGATGACGGTCTGCAATCCTTCTCCTTCTGCCTTGTAGTATGGGACCATCGTGCCGCTGGTGACCCAGCCGATTTTTCTGTTGCCGCGATAGATGTCCATCCCGGCACGCATCACTCCGCGGTCAGTCAGTGCAATGGGGAGGATGCGGCGGGGAAGTGCAGAGCAGTCGTCAAAGCGGCGGTTCATGATGTTCCGGTAAGCGTCAAACTGGTGCGTCAACGCTTCACGGCCGATAAAATCGCCCTTCTGCGGAGAGAAGCTGACAGCAAACTTGGCAAGTGGGACTGCGAAAATCGGCATCGGCTGCCCGTCCGGGTCACGGCCCATCTCGTGGCCATAGAGCGGAAGCCCCGCTTCAAGGCGGAGCGTGTCGCGCGCACCGAGTCCGGCAGGCTTTGCACCGAGTGCGATCAGGCGTTCCCAGAGCCACACTGCATCCTCAGAGCGAACATAAACTTCATAGCCCAGCGGCTCGCCGGTGTATCCGGTTTTTGCGATGCGGACTGGATGTCCCTCAAAGCTGCATGAACCAAGCGCGTTTTTCATGGGCTCAGTCAGCATTTGGCCGCCGCTGAGCGTCATAAGGAGCTCCTTGCTTTTCGGACCCTGGACAGCGATGGCAGCATACTGCGTGGAAATATCCGTGATCGTGCAGTCGTAACCGGGGAGTTCTGCCGTCAGATGAGCCAGGTCCTTTTCTGTGTTGGCTGCGTTAACGACCAGCAGATAGCTGTCTTCCTCAAACAGATAGAGATATGCGTCGTCGATCGCGCAGCCGTTCTCATCGGACAGGATGCAGTATTGCGCCTGATTGAGCTCAAGTGCGGAAACATTGCTGGTCAGAACATGCTGCAGGAACCTGTGCCGATCCGGACCCTCCACAAGGAGCCTGCCCATATGCGATACATCGAACAGACTGCAGAAGTGGCGGGTATACAGGTGCTCCGCAACAATGCCGCTCGGATACTGGATCGGCATCTCCCATCCGCCGAAATCGACCATTTCAGCGCCGGAGCTTACATGAGTTTCATAAAGCTGGGTTCGTTTGAGATCACGCATAGGATACCTCCGTTCAAAATCTCCCAGAATGGCACGGCAAAAAACAAAAAAGCACAAAGCTTCCTGACTGGAAACTCTGTGCCTCCGTTTTCCCGCCTGAGAGATTCCCCGGTTTACCGGGTTGCACCTTCGGCGTACGGCCTGCTGCCGCACTCTTCGGAGCATCGTCCTGGCCCGATCCTTTTTGCCTGAGAGATTTTGCATTCCCCTTCGGCGCTGCGCAAGGCAGACTCTCCCGGGTCGATCATCCGATACCTGTTCAGTTTTAAGCGAGAGCATTCTGTATCTGACTTAAAGCTATCACGCAGGGACGCAGGTTGTCAAGTGATTTTTTCAGGTTCCGGGAAATATGGATAACAGGGCATCTAACGTGCTCCGATAGATGCCCTGCAAGTGGATCAGTCGCTGAAATCAGAGTCGAGGATCGGGTCGAAATGATACGCCGGATATGCCGCCTTCATCATCTCTACGACCTTGCTCTCAATTGCTTTTTCGTCCGTGCCGAAGCTGACGATCAGGTCAAACATGACGTGCTTCTCCTTCTCGTCGCAGTAAAAGCCGTGCATCTGCTGGACCTCGGGATACTGTGCGCAGATTTGCTCAAGTGTTGAGCGGATAGACGCGGACGGCTCCGAGGAGTCGTTCCGGGCATAGATACCGACTGTCAGGATCACACCGAATTCGCTGAAAATGCGCGTGCTGATCGCACGAGTGAGCCGATGCAGCTGCCGGGCGTCCATGGTATCTGCGACCTCGATGTGCGCTGAGCCGATGATCTGCGTCGGCCCGTAGTAATTGAGCGTCAGATCAAAAACATCACCGACGCCCTCAAAGGATCGGATGGCCTGCTTGATCTTTCCGGCGAGTTCGGCGTCGGTACGTGTGCCGATCACGGTATCGAGCGCTTCAATGAGCAGCTCAACACCGCTCTTGATGATCAGCAGCGCAATTACAAGGCCAATATATCCCTCAATATTCCAGTGGAGGAAGATGCTGACCAATGCGCCGGCCAGCGTTCCAAGCGAAACCAGCGCGTCATTCTGCGCGTCCGCGCCGGAGGCCACCAGGGAATTCGCCTGGACACGGTGCCCGATCGAGCGCACATATCGCCCAAACAGATATTTGACCACGACGGCTACGGCAATCACGAGAAGCATGACCGTACTGTATTCGGCGGCAGACGGATGGAGGATCTTTTCCACGGATTCTTTTGCTGCAGCAACGCCGGCCAGAAGGACAATGACGGCAATGACGACCGAAACCAGATATTCGATCCGCCCGTATCCGTAGGGGTGCCTCTTGTCCGGCTTGCGCGCTGAAAGCTTTGCACCGAGAATGGTGATTGCGGAGGACAGCGCGTCGCTGAGATTGTTGACAGCGTCCAAAATGATGGCAACAGAGCCGGACAGCAGCCCGACAATCATTTTGAACAGAACAAGGACCAAGTTGACACCGATGCCCAGAAAACTTGTACGTATGATCGTTTTTGACCGGTCCATGTTTCTCACACCTTTCATGTAGATTTTATACAATATAATTTTACAAAATTAAAACGAATTGTCAAGTGCAAAGTTTGTGCGGACGGCTCTGCCTGGATTGACTTCCGAAAAGGGTGGGACTATAATCAAAGAAAAAGAAAGGAAGCGCTTGTGATGAAAACACTGCTCAAGGGCGGCACCATCGTCTCCAGCGGCGGCTCGCGCAGGGCGGATCTGCTGATTGAGGGCGAGACCATCGCCGCTGTCGCGCCTGCCATTGATCCAGATGGATGCGAAGTTGTCCATGTGGAAGGAAAGCTCCTGTTTCCTGGCTTTATTGACGCACACACCCACTTTGATCTGGATGTCTGCAACACGACAACGGCAGACGATTTCAGTTCCGGCACGAAAAGTGCAGTCTGCGGCGGGACGACCACAGTTATTGACTTTGCCTGCCCGAACAAGGGAGAATCGCTTCAATACGGCCTGAAGCTCTGGCATACAAAAGCGGACGGACGGTCCTCGTGCGACTATGGCTTCCACATGACGATCGACGACTGGAACGAAACGATTCGTGCGCAGATCCCCCAGATGCTTGAAGCCGGCATCCCGTCGTTCAAAATGTATATGACCTATCCCGCCATGATGATCGGTGACAAGGATCTGTTCCTTGCATTGAAGGAGCTGCACAAATATGGCGCCATCGCCGGTGTACACTGCGAGAATGCCGGCATTATCGACGCACTGATCGAGGAGCATAAGACTGCCGGACTGACCGGGCCGTCCTCTCATCCGCTCTGCCGTCCGAATCCGGTGGAGGCGGAGGCTGTTGCGCACCTGCTCCGTATTGCGGAGGTCGCGGAAACGCCGGTCATCATCGTCCATCTCAGCACCAGGCAGGCGCATGCCGAGGTATTGACAGCCAGGGCGCGCGGACAGAAGGTCTATGTTGAGACCTGCCCGCATTATCTGCTTTTGGATGACAGCGTGTATTTCCAGGAAGACTATTCCGCAGCCGCGCGTTTTGTCTGCGCGCCGCCGATCCGCAAGAAAGCGGATGCGGAAATGCTTTGGCAGGCGCTTGCCGACGGAACGATCCAGACAGTCAGCACCGACCACTGCAGTTTCACGCTTGCACAGAAAGATGCCGGCAGGGGAGACTTCACAAAGATTCCGGGCGGACTTCCAGGTGTGGAGACACGGGGGATCTTGATGTACTCGTGCGGCGTCGCAGCGGGAAAAATCACGCAGGAGCAGATGTGCAGTCTCCTGAGTGAAAATGCCGCCAAGCTCTATGGCGCGTATCCGCGCAAGGGCGTTCTGCAGCCGGGGAGCGACGCGGACATCGTTGTCCTTGATCCAGCCCGGGAAGGCGTCATCTCCGCATCAGATCAGCATTCGGCTGCCGGCTATACGCCGTATGAGGGGCTTCGGACCCGCGGTGTCATTGAGCAGGTGTACCTTCGGGGAAAGCTTACCGTTCAGGATGGCACCCTGCTCCGGCAGAACCGTGGGATCTATATCCCGCGCCGTCCGGGAACGCTCTGAACAGCATCAAAATGTGGCTGAAGATCGTTTATCTTCAGCCACATTTGCATCATTCTTCATCCTGGATGAACGGGCGCAGAAGCATCATATCTTCCCGATTGTTTGCATACAGTTCCAGTTTCCCGCTCCGTTCGTGAAGCAGCCGTCCGAGCGCGATATACTCGCTCAGCGAGCTTTTCAGATTGAACACGTCGCCTTCACTGCTTTTGAGGAATACGTCACCGTTGCACGCGCGAATTGCAGCGCGGAACGACTCTACGTCAATGTTTTGCTTTAAATTCATAGTGACCTCCGATCAGGGTATCTAAAAAACATCTGTCCGGTCAGGACTGAGGCGCTTCATAGCTCCGGAGTCTGACATGCGCGGCACGGGCATTGACCGCGCCTGGCGCAAGAAAACGGGTGGTGTCGTCTGCAAGGATCAGAACAATCTCATCAAAGCCTTTCCCCGCAAACACCGCCGAAACAGGGGCGCTGTCCGGAATCTTTCCCGCCCAGCTACCATCCCTCCTGACAAACTGGAGCGTGAAAGGTTCAGAACCGTCGATACTGAGTGTACCGACAAATGTTGCGGCGGAAAACACCGTTCGCCTCAGTGTTCCATTCAGCATCAGTGTGTGCGTGATGCCGGCTGTGAGATCTTCCGTACAGTATTCCGGAGTTTCCTCCTCGATTGTAACGACCTTTACATTCGGCGTAACCAGGAGCAGGGCAAGATTCAGAATCAGCACTACAACGGCAGCGCCAAACACAAGATTCCGATGCTTGGCAAACCAGTTTTCACTCTCAGGATTCATAGCGACAGCTCCCAACGTGAAATATATGCAGAAAAGCGGCGGATATTCAGAAAAACTTCAGAATTGACCGCTTGCATTTTCCATGGACGCAGGTATAATAGAAACAAATTGATGAAAATTTGATTACAAATTGATTCAATAATCCAACTTGGGACGGTGATGCGATGGGAGAAGCCCGGGATGCACACAAACAACCTGTTTCAAGATCAAACAACCATGCACAGATCCAGACAAAAGGCGCTGTACGGCACGTACAGCGCCTTATTTTGTCGTACTTCGGTCACTCGGCGGCCACGTCGTCCAGAAGATGCTCGGGATAGATTCCTTCCTTGCGCATGGAAGCGATTGCCTCCACAACGGAGGGCAGATCCTTCTGGTAGGTCACGCCGTGCCATGCCTCGTCACAGTGGAGCACACGGACGCGGAGCGAGCCTTCGTGCAGCATCTCACCGACGGAAAACGGAAGCAGGTATTCGCATTTGAGCGGATTGGACGCGACGCTGCGGTCCAGGAATTCCGGGAAGCGATCCCAGAGCTTCTGGGCAAAACCGGGCATAAAGCCCCAGAAATTCATGGAAACAATGGTGTCGCCGGAGAGGGGAACGAACGTTTCGCAGTCTTCGGTATAGGCGGCGTCATTGCCGTTCTTGAAGATCTTCAGGCGCTCGACCACATCGGTCAGATAGCCGTTTTCCTCGGTACACACACCGCGCGCGACAGATCCGAACTCCGTAAGCGTGTTGCGCAGCTTGTAGCCGACCATGGCGCAGGAATCGGCATGATTGTTGACCTTGAGCGCATCATAGATGGTGGAGTATGCCGTGCGTCCGTAGAAATCGTCGGAGTTGATGACGGTGAACGGGCCGTTGAGCAGATGGCGGCAGCAGGCGATGGCATGGGAAGTGCCCCAGGGTTTCACGCGGCCTTCCGGGACTTCATAGCCCTCGGGAAGCTCGTCAAGCTCCTGATAGACGTAGTGAACTTCAAAGTATTTTTCAACACGCTTGCCGATCGTCTCCTTGAATTGTTCCTCGATCGCATGCTTGATGATGAAGACCACGCGGCGGAATCCGGCGCGATATGCGTCGAAGAGAGAGTAGTCAATGATGAAGTGACCCTGGTCGTCAACCGGCGTCATTTGCTTGAGACCGCCAAATCGGCTGCCCATGCCGGCTGCCATAATTACGAGCGTAGGATTGTATTGCATGATAGATCCTCCTGTGAGCGTTCAGAATGATACACGCGAACATGTTTTCCATTGCATTATACCGCATTTTCCAAAAAAAGCAATGGGGAGAACGAAAAGCGGACAGAATTCGCGCATTTTGCTTGATTGAAAGGCGCTGTTGGGCATTGGGGATGTGCGCTGTGTACATAGAGCGACTGCCGGCGAGAAAATATTTGCGGCAAAAGGCTTGACATTGTCTGTCTTTTTCATTATAATACTCAAGCCAACGGGGTGTGGCGAAGTTTGGTATCGCGCTTGGTTCGGGACCAAGAGGCCTCGGGTTCAAATCCCGACACTCCGACCACGTCGTCGCGGACTTTGTATCGTTCGCGACGGCGTTTTCTTTTTCAAAGCAAACGCCATCTCTCACTCACTCCGTCGCTCCTCCTCTCCAAATCGAACCCGCTTCGCTGGGCTTCGATTTGGTTTATGAGAACGGAGGACTTCAAGTCCCATAATTTCACTCCGACCAAGCCGCTGCGGACTGTGTTCCGCAGCGGCTTTTTTCATATCTGATTCGGCGGAAAAAAGACTTCGATCATGTTCTGATCGAAGTCTTTTGGGATTCTCGGGACCCGCGGCTCCGGAGCTATTGCTGATCCCGGTATGCCTTCAATCCGGCGCGGCCCTCTTCCGTAACCGGCTTTAACCAGCGGCGTGTTTTCAGGTGAAGCAGGCAAAGGATCGCCTTCGGAATGTCCTCTGCCAGATAAGCGACAATCACGACGCCCAGGAAGGGCAAATGCAGCAGCCGATCCGCTGCAAACGCAAGCGGGATCGAAAACAACCAGAGACTGCCAAGATCGATGAGCATCCCGGTCAGCGTATCGCCGCCGGAGCGGAACACGCCAACGACCTGGACATACGAGATATTCCGCATCCAGCTTTCTGCCGAGCAGAACACTGTGACCGCAAGCGCAGTTGTAATCGTAAGGACAGACAGGCTCTCGCCGGCCGAGAAGATGGATACAAGCTGGTGGCGAAGCAGGATCATAATCCCACCGATCACAAGGCCGACAGCCGGCATCAGGAATGAAAACCGCTCTGCATCGTCCACTGCGCGGGAGATCTTTCCCTGTCCGACGGACTTTCCGACCATAATGACGCAAGCGTTCCCAAGCCCAACATAGAACGCAAATGCAAGTTCGGCAAAGGTTTTGTAGATGGTCATGCCTGCATAGTATTCGTAGCCCATATTTGAGTAGATGCTGTTGAGCGTCAGGATCCCGGCCGCCCAGAGACCTTCGTTGAGCATGACGGGCATCGCGCGGGAAAAAAATGCGCTGAGATCATGCATGGAAAACTTCAGCAGGTCCGAGAGCTTTCCGGCAAGCATGTTCTTCTCTGCAAATGAGCAGATCAGCAGCAGGACCGGTCCGAGCCAGGAGGAAATGCACGTTGCAATGGCAGCGCCGGCGATGCCGAGCCGCGGCATGCCGAACGCACCGAAGATGAGCACATAGTTTGCTGCCGCATTCACAAGCGTCGTCACCATGGAGACATACATCGGCAGTTTGACGCGCTCCGTGTTCCGAAGAAGCGTGGAGAGAACGTTCGTGAGCATAACGGCAGGGTAGGAGAAGCAAACGATGGTCAGATATCTGCAGCCGCTCGCAACAACGGCAGGGTCCCGGTTGAACACATGCAGCACACCCTCCGGCGCAGCCAGAGCCAGGAACATGAACATGCAGCTGACGGTCATTCCGGAGATCAGCGTCATGCCAAGTGTGCGGCGAATACCGCGCAGGTCGCGGATCCCCCAATACTGCGAGACAAAGACGCTCATTCCGGAGCAAAGACCGAAGGTCAGAAGCGCGCTGAACCAGCCAAGTTGGGAGGCCATTCCCACTGAGGAGAGAGCCACATCCCCGAGACGGGAAACCATCATTGTATCGACAAGCTGGAACGAGCTTGTCAGGACATTCTGGATCGCAACGGGAAGCGCCAGCCTGAGCGCGACTTTCCAGAAGTTCCGATCTTTGATCAGGTAATGATATTTCATAGAGACTCCAAAGGATAGAAATGGGGATGCCGATCCGGCATCCCCACGAAGTTTTGATACGGTCGCGTGAGTGACCGATGCGTCTCAGGCCATTCCGGCCGTGATGATTGCCATTTTATAGACTTCTTCTGCATTGCAGCCGCGGGAGAGATCATTGATCGGGGCGTTCAGACCCTGCAGGATGGGGCCGTATGCTTCAAAGCCACCAAGACGCTGCGCGATCTTGTAGCCGATGTTGCCGGCCTCGATGCACGGGAAAATGAAGGTGTTGGCATAGCCCGCAACCTTGCTGCCCGGGAACTTGAGCTGGCCGACAACAGGGGAGACAGCAGCGTCGAACTGCATTTCGCCGTCGATGGCAAGCTCAGGAGCGAGCTTCTGAGCCTCAATGGTCGCATCATGGCTGAGCTGGACTGTGCCGCCCTTGCCGGAGCCCTTTGTGGAGAACGAGAGCAAGGCGACCTTCGGATCGATGCCGAAGAACGCAGCCGTGCGCGCGGACTCAACGGCAACCTCAGCGAGCTTCTGTGCAGCCGTAAAAGTCACAGCGCCGGTCGCCTTGTCTACGGTGTCCTGATAATCGATATTGATGGCGCAGTCGCCCATACAGTACTTTTCGTCTTTGCCGTCTTTATCCTTGCGGAACAGGATGAACGAAGAGGAAACCAGGTGCGCGCCTTTTCTTGTCTTGACAAGCTGCAGAGCCGGGCGGACCGTGTCAGCCGTGGAATAGGTTGCGCCGCCGAGCAGTGCGTCCGCTTGGCCGAGCTTGACCAGCATTGTGCCGAAGTAATTGCCCTTGGCCAGCGCCGCACGGCATTCTTCTTCGGTCATCTTGCCCTTGCGCAGTTCGACCATTTTTGCTACCATCGCATCCATCTCCGGGTAGGTCGCCGGATCGATGATTCGGGCGCGGGAAATATCAAAATTGCCTTTTTTCGCCGCTGCTTTCACTTCGTCTTCATTGCCGATCAGGATGACGTCCATCAGATCCTCACGAAGCAGACGATCTGCTGCTTCCAGGATTCTTGCATCGGGGCCTTCGGTGAACACGATGGTGCGGCGAGTGGCTTTCAGTGCATCCAGCAGTTTGGTAAACATGATGTGACTCCCTCCATTTTTGCGGTTGCCCACAATAATCTATGGTAAATTATACAACGATTCCCGGCACAAGACAACAGGTTTCTCAAAAAATCTTTCTATTCATAACGCGTCCCGGCTGGAAACAGCATTCCAGCCGGGGCTCGTTCAAAGGATATCCCGGAAAAGCGTCTGAAACTGCTCGTCGGCATAGCCGCGCAGCAGCTGGCAGTATCGCTCGTAGGCTTCAAGCAGGGTTGCGCCCTCCGGGGTCAGTGAGGCACCTCCTCCGTGTTTTCCCCCGGTTGTGGAATCGAGCAGCCGGAAGCCGAGCTGATTCTGCGCGTTACGGATGATAGTCCAGGCCTTGGAATAGGCCATACCGATGGACATGGCCGCTGCGCGGAGAGAGTGGTGCGTCTGCACCTGCTTCAGAAGAATGGCCACGCCGGGCCCGAAGCATTTCTCCTCGCCAAAGATCCGAATGGTCAGGACTGGATGAAAATGATCGATCATATCGCCATCATAGCACGGAAATTTCGGCATTGTCAATTCTTCCGACCGCTTCTTGACGGCAATTTCTGCCCGTGATATGCTAATGCTGAAAAGGAGGCGGCGGAATGGATCTGGAACGGGTGCTCTGTATCCGGCGCGGTGTGACTGCGATCATTGGCGGCGGGGGGAAAACGACGCTGATGCTCTGCCTGGGGAAGGAGCTTTCTCAAAGAGGCCGCGTTATTCTCTGCACGACGACACATATCCTGCCGGACCCGACCGTTGCGTGCGTTGTTCCTGCTACAGAGCATGCGCTGGAGCAGGCTTTGGAGCTGAATCCCTGCGTGATGACCGGCTCCCCGGCAGACAATGGGAAGATTTGTGCGCCGCAGCTTCCGTTTGAAGCGTTATGTAAACATGCAGACTATGTGATCGTAGAGGCGGATGGATCGAGACACTGTCCGGTCAAGGCGCACGCAGCGCATGAGCCTGTGATCCCGCCTTTGGCAAACCAAACGATTCTCGTGATCGGTGCAAGCGCTTTTGGGCAAACGATCTCATCTGCTGTGCATCGCCCGGAGATCTTCTGTGAATGGACCGGCACACAGCCGGAGGATCTTGTCACGCCCGCGCGGATTTCAAATTATGTTAACCTTGAGGGACTGCACACACGCGTCCTGATCAACCAGACGGAGACTGCCCGACGCAGGCGGCTTGCAAAAGAACTGGCCGGACGGCTGAAATCGCCTGCTTGCATGGCGTCTTTGAAGGAAGGGTGGATACAATGCTTGTTCTGATCCGCGGTGCGGGTGATCTTGCGTCCGGTATTGCGCTGCGGCTGTTCCGCTCGCATCTTCGCGTCGTCATGACAGACCTTCCGAGGCCGACGGCGATCCGCCGAACAGTCAGCTTTTCCCAGGCGATCGTCTGCGGAACGACACAGGTGGAGGATGTGACAGCTATGCGTGCTGAGTCCGTGCAGCAGGCTGCCCGAATCCTGCGCGAGGGGAAGATCCCCGTGCTGATCGACCCCGACGCGCACTGCAGGGAGGAGCTTCTGCCGGATGTGCTGGTGGATGCGATCCTGGCCAAACGCAATCTTGGCACCAGGATCACAGACGCTCCCGCCGTCATCGGAGTCGGACCCGGATTCACAGCGGGCGTGGACTGCCATGCCGTGATTGAGACGATGCGCGGACATACGCTCGGCCGTGTGATCCGAAGCGGCGGGGCGATCCCAAACACCAATATTCCCGGTCTGATCGGCGGATATGCCGGCGAGCGCGTTCTCCGCGCACCTGCGGACGGTGTCTTCCACCAGGTGCTTGAGATCGGCGCTGCGGTGCAGGCGGGCGACATTGCAGGGGACGTGGATGGGATTCCGATGCGCTGTACGATCCCGGGCGTATTGCGCGGGATCCTTGCCGACGGAACACCCGTCAGACGTGGGATGAAAGCCGGCGATGTCGACCCGAGAGGGGAGCGCGAAAACTGCTTCACGTCATCGGATAAGGCAATTTCCATCGGGGGCGGCGTCTTGCAAGCCATTCTGGAGCTGACCGGAGCGCTTGCAGCGTACACAGGCGCAAATACACTTGGAGTCTGAGAGGGATTTGATATGAAAGAGGACATCAAACTTACAAAACTTGCCAAATGCGCAGGCTGCGGTGCAAAGGTCGGCGCCGGAATGCTGGCGCAGCTGCTCGGTGATATTCGCGTCCGGACAGACAAGAATCTGCTTGTCGGTTTCGATAAAAGTGACGACGCTTCAGTCTATCGGGTGAGCGATGAGCTTGCCATCGTCCAGACTGTGGATTTTTTCCCGCCGATCGCGGATGATCCGTATATCTTCGGCCAGATCGCTGCCACGAATGCACTGTCCGACATCTATGCCATGGGTGGTGAGCCGAAGCTTTGCCTTAATATCATGGCGATTCCGGAGTCCATGCCGAAGGAGGCTGTGCATGAGCTGCTGCGCGGCGGATATGACAAGGTGTATGAGGCCGGCGCGCTGATTACAGGCGGGCACTCCATTTTTGACGAAGAGCCGAAATACGGCCTGGCCGTGACCGGATTTGTCCATCCGGACCGCTTCCTCACAAATTCCGGCGCAAAACCGGGGGATGTGCTGTTCCTTACGAAGCCGCTTGGCATCGGAGTTCTCACAACTGCGCAGAAAGCCGACCTTCTTTCCGCGGAAGGACAGGCGCTTGCGATCCGATTGATGACAACGCTCAACCGCACTGCCCGCGATATTATGGTCCGTTTTCGCGTCCATGCATGCACAGATGTGACTGGATTTTCATTCCTCGGCCATGCCTGCGAAATGGCGTCGGGAAGCGACACACAGCTGATGATTGACACAGCGCGTATTCCGGTCATCCCGGAGGCGCTGGAGTTGGCGCGCATGGGTATCCTGCCTGCCGGCATGTACCGCAACCGGAGCTTTGCTGAGGCAATGGTCGATGCAGGGGACACAGAGCTTGCGCTGCAGGACGTCCTCTATGATCCGCAGACCTCCGGCGGACTCCTGATCGCGGTCGATCCTGCGGATGCGGATGCGCTGGAATCTGCGTTGCTTGCGTCGATCCCGGAGGCCGGGCGCGTCGGGACCGTGAAGGCTTACTGCGGCGGCGCAAGGATCTGTTTGAAGTGAGGCATGAAAAAATGAACCGATATATTCTTCAGCCGGAGGATTCGATCCGCATTCTGCCGCCGCAGAATGATTCCGGAGCGGCGATCGAGCTGTTCAGCGGAAGAAGTATGATCTTCTTTGACGTTCAGGCGGTCACATCCGTCTGTCTCCTGCATGGCGTGATCATTGACGCGCAGCGCTCGGATGCATTCTGTTTTGAAGCGCCGGACAAGCTGCTTGGCATACTGCAGCAGGTGCTTATCCCGACGGAGCATCCCGGGGCGTCTGCGTTTCAGGAGCAGCTGAAGCAATACGCGCCGGATGGACTTGATTTCTCCGCAGAGGCGGATTATCTTCCACCGCGTTGTGACCACAGGGGCGGTCATCACGTATAAGAAATCCGCTTCATGCAGAAGCTATCCCGGAAGGAGGCTGAAGGATGGAACAGAAGAAACGCAAGGATGCCGTCCGGCGTATTCTTCGGCAGGGGCCAAGCCACACCGATCCACTCGGCAGCTGGACGGGAAAGCCGGAAAACGAGCACGAACGCCCGGTACAGGACGCCGACGATCTGTAACAGGCAAACATCCGTCCGAAAAGGGCGGATGTTTATTTTTCCAAAGGTCTTGGAATGCGTGAGAAAGTGTGATATGATATAAAAAATCGGCATTTTTTGCATGTAATATAGAAAAAGGAAGTAACGCATGGAACAGCATCTGACGTTTGCGGATCTTGGTATTTCAGCAGAGATCCTTCAGGCACTGGAAAAAAAGGGCTACGGTTACCCGACACGCATCCAGGCAGAGGCGATCCCGCCGTTCCTGGCCTGGAAGGACGTCATCGCCAAGGCGCCTACCGGCACAGGAAAAACCTTTGCCTTCGGCATCCCAATGATCGAACATATCAACGCCGACAGCGAGGATCTGCAGGGCCTGATCCTTGCGCCGACAAGAGAGCTTGCGCTCCAGATCGGCGACGAGCTGCGCGGGCTTTTGACGTACTATAAAAATATTCGTGTTGCGGTCGTCTACGGCGGCGCAAAGATCGACGGGCAGATCCGCCAGCTGGAAAAGCACCCGCAGATCGTTGTTGCAACGCCTGGACGCCTGATGGACCATTATAAGCGGCGCACGCTCCGGCTTGACAAGGTACAGACCGTCGTTCTCGATGAAGCTGACCGCATGCTCGACATGGGTTTTTTCGACGACGTGACAAAAATCATCGAGAAGGTGAAGAACCGCCGCAATCTCGGCATGTTTTCTGCCACGATCTCCCAGGAGGTCATGACGGTTTCCTGGATGTATCAGCGCGACGAGGTGGAGATCACGGTCCCCGCCGACATTGACAACCGCCCGGATATCACCCAGTATTCCATTTCATGCCCTCCGCTTGAGAAGATCGACACGACACAGCGTCTGATCCGGACGCTCCATTTGGAACGCACAATGATCTTCTGCAACACGAAGGTCATGTGTCAGTGTCTGTGTGACGATCTCAAGCGCATGGGGATCGCTGCCGACTGTATCCATGGCGATATACCGCAGCAGAAGCGTGAAAAGACGATGGCAACCTTCAAAAATGGAAATCTGCCGGTCCTGATCGCCACAGACGTTGCATCCCGCGGTATTGACGTGGATGATGTGGACTGCGTCATCAACTATGATGTCCCGCAGGAGAACGAATATTACATCCACCGCATTGGCCGGACGGGCCGTGCCAAGAAAAAAGGGATCGCTGTTTCCATTCTTGGTACATTTCCGGAGCAGGCCAAGCTCGAAGAGATTGCAAAGTATTCCCATTACCAGATCCAGCCCGTCCGGTTCCTGGAGGACGGTACGCTGGTCGAGGCGGAGATCAAAAAGCCGCAGCCAAAGAGGCGTTTTCGTTGACAGCCGCAGAACGGTGCATGCTGCTTCTTTGCAGCACGCTTGGAGATGAAAGCGCGAGACCGCTTTCCGTCGCCCGCTTCCGGGATCTTGGCCGCATGGCCCGCGCGTTTGGAAGCGGTGGGGCAGATCCGCTGCGGGAACTCGGGGAACAGGATCTTGTTCGGCTTGGCTGCCGCGGAGAGGAAGCGTCTCGAGTCCTTGCGCTTCTGTCGCGCGAAAGACAGCTCGACGCGTTTCTGCTGCGCGCAGAACGCGCCGGCGTCCATCCGCTCACAAGGCTCGACCCGGCGTACCCGGTCAGGCTTCGTGGCGTTCTTGGGGAAGCGTGTCCTCCCATCCTGTTCTGGAAAGGAAACCCGGCGCTTCTGCAGCAGACGTGTATCTCCGTGGTCGGCTCGCGTGAGCTTCGGCCGGACAATCGTACGTTTGCCGAGACAGCGGGGCGTCTGATTGCGGAAAGCGGCTTCTGTCTTTGCTCCGGAGGAGCAAAGGGCGCTGACCGGACGGCGGCAGATGCCTGCCTGCGTGCGGGCGGCAGGACGCTGATCTTTCCGGCTGTCAGCCTGCTGACGCTTGACCCCGGCGAAAATACGCTCTATCTGTGTGAAGATGACTATGACGCGCAGTTTTCTGCCCAGCGCGCGCTCAGCCGTAATCGGTTGATCCACGCGATGGGAGAAAAGACGCTCGTTGCGCAGACGAGCTTTGAGATCGGCGGGACTTGGCAGGGAACGGAGGAAAACCTGCGCCGCGGATACAGCCCTGTGTTCATCTATGACGACGGCACGCCCGGCACAGCAGCACTCTGCGAACGGGGCGCAGTCCCGGTCCGTGAGCTGCACAGCCTCGCACTCCTTGAAGCGGATCAGCTTTTCTTTGGATGAAACAGGCTTAAACAATGCATGAAGACGCGCAGCATCGGCAGGAATCCTGCCAGATGCTGCGCGTTTGATATTCCGGAATGGCGCCTACCTGTTCAGCAGAAGTGAAGCGGCAAACATAGCTGCGCAGGAAAGGACAAACAGGATCATGCCCGCGTGAACATAGATCGTGCGGAACCGCACGGCTTTCGGAAGCTCCAGCGGCGCAGGGACAAACGTGATCTTTTTCGCATTGATGCAGAGCAGGACAAAGCCTGCGATGGCAAGACCAAAAAAGGCCAGCTCATAGAGCGCGAACCAGGCAATCCCGGGCATGAGCGCCATGGCTGCGTCGGGCATCTGTTCCGGCGCAAGGGCCAGAAGCTGCTCGACCGCATCCGGATCGACAGCGCTGATGATCCACGACGACACAACGCCTCCAAGGAAATTGATTGCCATGTGCATCAGGATCGAATAGCGCACGCGCCCTGTCCGCAGGTATACATACGAAAATACGAGGCCGATCGCAAAAGCATAGAAAAACTGGAACAGATTTCCATGGAACAGCCCGAACACGACCGCGGACAGGATCATCGCATTCTTCTCACCAAACGCACGCGTACGGTCGATCAGGATTTTCCGGAACAGCAGTTCCTCCACGACAGGTGCAGCGACCGCAAGGAGAAGGATACTCAGCACAGATCCTTCCATTGCAACGGCGTCCAACGGGTTTTTGGCAGCACCGCCGGAAAACGCGGAGGAAAGGATGTTTCCAAGCAGATTCCCGCCAACCAGCAGCGGGAAACAGATCAGCAGGATCACCCAGAACCGGGATGCGCCAAGCGCCTGCGCAGCAGGTGCATCTCCCGGAAGCTTCTTCATCAGAATGGCATAGACCGGTGCAGCCACCAGATAAAGCGGCAGAGAAGACATGAGCAAAAGCATGTCAGTCGATGACAGAAGCGACTGACCGTCCGGCAGCAGATACATCAGAAGGCCGCAGACAAGCTGAGCCACCGTGGAGAGCAGCATCAGCAAAAACAGATAAAAGGTCACGCGCGCAAAGTGCTGCTTGCCCCATTCTGTGCGGACCGCGTCCGGTTGAGATACATATTCGTTCATGATTTTTGTTTCCTTTCTCAGCGTACGCTCTGATGCTTGCCAAGCGTCCAGAACGTCGCAGTCATTCCGATCACCACTGCTGCAAGCGAAGCAAAAAGCAGTTTCGTGTCGAGCTGTGTGAAAAACATGCGGATGGAGAACGCCGTGCGGTCAAGCGTCCCGGCGTCCGGCTCAAGCTCGCTTCGAAACATCCGCGGGAGGATCAGGCCACAGAAGACCCAGAGCATCAGAAAGCTGATCCACCAGCCCTTTGGGCCAAAATAGGCATATATGGACCCGAAAAAGAGCACAGCCGCAGTCAGTATCAGAGCTGCAGCTCCGGTGAAACTCCAGGAGGACAGGAATGGGAAAATCCGTTCCGGACGAAGAGCCGCAAACCAGACCGGATAGAAGTGCATCTCAAACCAGTAAAGGCCGTGGACAACAAAAAACGCAAGCAGACACGCCGCGATGACCCGCAGGGCATATCCGAGCATGAACTCAGAACGTTTCGCACCGAAGCAGAGAGCAAGCCGGAACTCGACCGGATAGCCGAGGCAGCCGAACATCAGCGTGGACCAGAGCGAAGTTGCCAGAGCAAGCAGCGAGCCAAGTGTGAACCAGCTATCTGCCGAAGCATCGAAATGGAGGATGAGCGCATGAAGGACGATGCCGAACAAGCCCGCGCAGATGGCAAACATGGACGGCAGAAACAGATAGAGTTTATTGAGTTTCCATTCTCGGATCAGTTGATCTTTCATTCCGGTATGCCTCCTCAGATCCGAACTTCATAGTTTCGGATGAACATGTGCTCCGTCGCCAGCGCTGCTGCATAGACCGCAGCCGCAGCTGCTGCGAACAGCAGAAGTGTCTGTTTCTGCAGGTGAACAGAGAATGCAGTCTCACTGCTCATCTGCGTGGCGGCGAGATACCCTCCGACGCCGCCCAGAGCCATGAACAGCAGGATCGTTACGACCAGAGCGGCTTTTCCAAACCGCATCATGCAGATCCCAAGCACAGAGCCAATGCTCATTGCAGACAGATTCAAAAGGAATGTTCCAACACCGGACAACAGTGCAGCCGGTGCAGGGGCGCCGGTCAGCAGCAGAAGGACCGGTACGATCAGCAGCCCGCCCAGCGCAGGGATCAGACGGTAAAGCTGCAGCGCACCGAACAGCTCCCTGCGCGTTGCGCCGAATGAGATCACCAGGGAACAGGTGCCCTTATAGATATTTGAGCAGAGCATCATCAGAAGCATGCTTCCAAAAATCAGATAGTTGACCGGGTAATAAGTCAGCAGCGTCCGCGGAATCGAGCCGAGCTGAAGCCCGATGATCAGCGTGTACAAAAGCGTGGCTCCCGCGCAGGACGCGAGCGCATGCAGGCCGCTTTTGATCCAAAAAGACAGGCGCTTCATAACAGCGCCTCCCCGCACAGCGCGGCAAACAGATCCTGCAGTGAAACAGGGGACACGGTCACGTCGCAGTCCAGATCCAACTGCTGGCCTTCCTCCAGAAGGACCGTCACGATGGTCTTGCGGCCAATTTGTGTCTTCCCGTGTGCAGGCAGGCCGTTCAGCGCGTGCGTGACCGCTTCATCCAGTCCGGAAACCGTGCAGGCCCGGGCAAGAAGAGATTCCGTCGGCTCTTTGAGCAGGATCCTTCCGTTGTCGAGGATAACGACCTCTTCCAGAATATCCGCCGCCTCCTCAATGATGTGCGTGGAGATCACAAATGTTCGACCGGTCTGTGTGTATTCCTGCATCAGTAGTTGATAAAACTGACGCCGTGCAATGACATCGAGACCGGCAACAGGTTCATCCAGAAATGTGAACGCAGCCTTGCTTGCAAGCGCCACGATGATCGTAACCATGGACAGCATGCCCTTGGACAGCTTTCCGAGCTTCTTCTTCGGCTCCAGACCGAACTTCTTTACCAGCTCATCCGCCATCTGCTGATCCCAGTTTCGATAGTAGCAGGATGCTGTTTTCAGATAGTTCCTGACGGAATAACCGCTGACCCCGCTTTCCGCGTTGGCGGAAAGCTCGCGCGCGAAACAGATCCGGTCAATCGCTTTCCGGTTCTCCCAGATGTCCTCTCCATCCAGCGTGACTGCTCCGGATGTTGCCGGGTTTTGGTTCGACATCAGCGAGAGCAGCGTCGTTTTCCCGGCGCCGTTTCGCCCGATCAATCCATAGATATGGCCGGATTCCAGCACCAGGCTGACCTCGTCAACGGCCCGCTTATCCCCGTATTTTTTTGTAAGGTTTCTGCACTCAAGTTTCATAGCGTTTCCTCATTTCTCTGTTCCAGATAAGCGATCAACTCTTGTTTCGTGATGCCAAGCCGCTGTGCCTCCTGCAGCAGCGAGGTCAGGCGCTGACTGAAAAATGCCTGTCTGCGTTTTCTACGGATCACATCTGCAGCGCCCGGGCACACGAACATACCGATGCCTCGCTTTTTGTAGAGGATCCCGGCTTCGACCAGAAGATTCACGCCCTTTGCTGCAGTGGCTGGATTGATGGTATACAGCTTCGAAAGCTCATTCGTGCTCGGCACGCGTTCGTCCTCCAGCAGGATCCCGCGCAGGATGTCTGTCTCGATCATTTCGCTGATTTGAAGATAGAGCGAGATCTCGTCCTTCAACGAACTCTGCATACGATCACCCCCAAGTCCTATGGTTCATTACTTGTGTAATTAACCATATAACATTGATATGTGTTTGTCAAGTTTTTTTGAAAATAAGACACGAAAGCCGAATACATGCCTATGGATTGACCGGTTGCTGCAAACTTATTTAAAATATATTGACAACATTCTGATGAAGTGGTATGCTGATAGCACCATAGAAAGGACGGTGCTTTGCACATGCGAAAGACAGATGTCGTGGTCATCGGGGCAGGTGCGGTCGGATGCGCGGTTGCGCGCGAGCTCTCGAAGTACAAGGTCTCGGTGATTGTGGCAGAGAAGAATGAGGACATCGGCGGCGACGCTTCCAAGTCCAACAGTGCCATTATCCATACCGGCTATGATGCGTCCCCGGATACGCTCGAATCCCAGCTCGTTGTGGCTGCAAACCCCATGTATGACAAGATCGCATCCGATCTGGATGTGCCGTTCCGGCGCATCGGGGCGATCCTTCCTGCCATCACACAGGAGCAGTACGAAAAACTTCCGGCGATCCGTGAAAAGGCATTCCGGAACCGCGTATATGACGTGGAATACCGTTCGCGCGAGCAACTGCTTGAGATGGAGCCGAATTTGAACCCTGATGTTCTCGGCGGCCTGTATATCCCGCGTGAAAGCATCATTGACCCTTTTATCCTTGTGCAGGCCTATGCGGAAAACGCATGTGAAAACGGCGTGGAGTTCCTGCTTTCCGAAAAGGTTACCGGCATACGCACGGAAAACGGTGCGGTCACCACGGTCGTAACGGAGAATGAGGAGATCGCCTGCAAATGGATCATCAACTGCGCCGGCCTGTATTGCGACGATATTGCGGCCATGGTCGGCAAAGACGAGTATAAGGTTGTTCCGCGCAAGGGGCAATTCTTTATCCTGGATAAAAATACATCCTGCAAGGTGCAGCATATTGTCCTTCCGATCCCGACCAAGGTGACCAAGGGCAAGCTTATGTGCCCGACCATCCACGGAAATATGCTCGTGGGACCGACAGCTGAGGATCAGCCCTCCAAGACGGATAAATCGACGACGCAGGAGGGCCTGCAGAGCATCGTGCGCGATGTGCGG
Organism: Oscillospiraceae bacterium; assembly: GCA_902803075.1. Taxonomy (GTDB): domain Bacteria; phylum Bacillota; class Clostridia; order Oscillospirales; family Oscillospiraceae; genus CAG-170. The sequence continues at coordinate 27,638 of CADCOJ010000077.1, forward strand.
AATCTTGTGCCGAACGTCAATGTCCGTGATACCATCACGCAGTATTCCGGCCTGCGCCCGAATCGTGTGCCCGAAGGGCTTCATTTTGACGTATATGACGACCTCAAGGGATATATCAACCTCTCCGGCGTCCGCTCCACCGGGCTGACACTTTCCGCAGCAATGGGCAAATATGTGGTGCAGCAGATGCTTGCGCTCGGTGCAGGCTTCGAGCCGAAGCAGGATTATATTGCCCGCCGTCGCGGGATCATCCGTTTCCACGAGCAGACGCCTGAGATCCAGGAGCAGCTGATCCGCAGCGATCCGCGCTATGGAAATGTGATCTGCCGCTGCGAGACCATCACCGAGGCAGAGATCCTGCAGGCGATCCACCGTCCGCTCGGAGCGCGGAGCATGGACGCTGTCAAGCGCCGCGTGCGAGCCGGAATGGGGCGCTGCCAGGCCGGATTCTGCGGTCCGAAGGTCATTGAGATCCTCGCGCGTGAGTTGGGCTGCAGCCCTGAAGAAATCACCAAAAATGAGCCGGGCTCCAATATGGTCACCGGAAGAACGCGCTGAGCGGAAGGAGGATGGAACGATATGTATGAACTGAGCTGTGACGTTGCCGTCATCGGCGGCGGCCCTGCCGGTCTTGCAGCAGCGATCTCCGCGCGGGAGAACGGCGCAGAGAATGTTCTGATCATCGAGCGCGACAACGCGTTGGGCGGCATCCTGCAGCAATGTATCCACCCGGGGTTTGGACTTACACGTTTCCATGAGGAGCTTACAGGTCCGGAGTATTTCGGAAGATTTGTTGCGCGAGCAAAAGAGCTTGGCGTCAGAAGCATGCTATCCTCCATGGTCCTGGAGGTCAATCCGGAAGCAAAGCAGATCCTTGCAACCAGCAGTGAATACGGTCTTACCCGCGTGCAGGCCGGAAGCATTGTGCTTTCTATGGGATGCCGGGAAAAAACGCGCGCATCCATCATGGTGCCCGGCACGCGCCCGGCCGGCCTGTATACGGCAGGCGCGGCGCAGAGGCTCGTCAACCGCCAGAACATCATGGTCGGAAAGCGCATCGTGATCCTGGGTTCCGGAGACATCGGCATGATCATGGCAAGGCGCATGACGCTTGAGGGCGCCAAGGTCGTGATGGTCGTTGAACTGATGGATTATCTCGCCGGTCTGACCCGCAATCGCGTGCAGTGCCTGGATGATTTCGGCATCCCGCTGAAGCTGTCTCATACCATTACCCGCATTGAGGGCGACCGCCGCGTGACCGGCGTCTATGTTGCGCCGGTCGACGAAAACAAAAAGCCGATCGCAGAGAAAGAGGAGTTTGTCGCCTGTGATACCGTCCTGTTTTCCGTGGGTCTGATGCCGGAAAACGAGCTAACGCGCAAGGGCGGCATTGAGATCAATCGTATCACGAACGGCCCCTGCGTCGATCAGCACATGCAGACCTCAGCTCCGGCCGTCTTTGCCTGCGGCAATGTCGTCCATGTCAACGACCTTGTGGACAATGTCAGCCGCGAAAGCGAAAAGGCCGGCCGTGCTGCCGCGCTCTATGCGCTCGGGAAGCTCCCGAAGGCAAACAGGACCGTCACCTGTATGACCGGCAACAATGTCCGCTATCTCTGCCCGCAGTGCATCCATGTGACAGATGAAGCTGAGACGGCTGAGATTTACTTCCGCGTACTTGCTCCGCAGGAACATGTTCGTCTGCGCGCTTGCTGCGGCGGGAAAGTCGTGTATGAGCATGCCGAGTTCCGTGTCAACCCCGGTGAAATGAATCATGTTACAGTCAAAACAGCAGATCTGACCGGGGAAGAGCTGACCGTTGAGGTCATTAAGGAGGACTGAGCTATGAAAAAAGAGATCATTTGCACCGTCTGCCCGCGCGGCTGCCACATCACTGTGGATGGCGAAGGGGAGACTGTTACCTCCGTGACCGGGAACAGCTGCCAGCGCGGCTTTACATACGCCTCTGCAGAGTTTGCGCATCCTGTCCGCATCCTGACCACGACCGTCAGGCTCGCCGGGCGGACGGATACGCTGCTTCCTGTCCGTTCCTCCAGGCCGGTACCGAAGGAAAAGCTTTTCGCCTGCATGGAGGTCATCCGCAGTGCAGAGGCGCCTGTCCCTGTCCGTCAGCACGACGTTATCATTGAAAACATCCTCGGCACCGGAGCAGATATCATCGCCTCGGCATCGTTCGGCACGGACGATTGACCGCTCAATGCCATCCAAACAGCAGGAAAGGAGTGTTCTGCCGTGAAGCTTGAACGAAGAGATCAGATTGCTGAGCTTGTCAGCACGAACCGGACGGTTACGAATGCAGAACTGATGGAGCGGTTTGGAATCTCGATTGAGACCGTACGTCGTGATCTTGCGGCCTTGGAGCACCAGGGCGTTCTGGAGCGCGTTTACGGCGGAGCCGTGCGCCGGGAGTCCAATCCGCAGGAGCCCGGTTATACAAGCCGGGAAAAGGTGCATACTGCTGAAAAGATTGCCATTGCGCGGTTTGCCGAGACGCTGATCGCGCAGAACGACACAGTCTATTTTGATAATGGGACCAGTGTCCTCCTGCTTGTCCGGCAGCTGCGCGGAGACAAGCGTATCACGGCTTTTACGAACGCGCTCCGCACGGCCGCTGCGCTTGCTGACAAAGCCCAGACGGATGTCATCCTCCTCGGAGGTCAGCTACGCCCGAAGGAACTATGCGTGTCCGGCAGCGACACGCAGGAACAGCTTGCCCGCTTCAACATCGACAAGGCCTTCATCGGCGTCGGCGGCATCAGCGCAGATGGGATTACAGATTTCCATTTTGCTGAGGCCGCGCTGCGTCGTCAGGTCATCCGGAATGCGCGGCAGGTGATCGCGCTGGCAGACCACAGCAAGTTTTCCATCCGTGCTGTGCACAACATCTGTCCCATCTCTGATATCGACATCCTTGTAACGGACAGTGCCGCTCCATCTGAAATCCTGGATCAATGTAAAGATAAAGGTGTTCGCGTCTGCATTGCAGACGACGAACAGGAGGGGAGAAACCACCCATGAAAAAAGTCAATCTGATTCTTCTCGACGGAATGCGTCCGGATGCGCTTTTGCAGTGCGGCAACCCCTATGTGCAGGAGCTGCTGGCAACCAGCGCATATTCTCTTTGTGCACGGACCGTTTTTCCGTCGATCACGCTTCCGTGTCACATGTCTTTGTTCCACTCGGTCGAACCGGGCAGACACGGGATCACCAACAACATCTATACGCCTCAGGTCCGCCCTGTGAACGGCATTATGGAGCAGCTGCACGGCAAACGCTCGACGGCTATGGTCTATAACTGGGATGAGCTGCGCGACCTTTACAGACCCGGAAAAAGTGAATTCTCCCTGTATATCTCTCAGTATGAATACGGTCTTGAGCAATCGCATCATGAGGTGTTTGCGGCGACAGAGAAGCTGCTCCGCGAAAAGGCACCGGATTTCTGCTTTACATACTCCGGTTGGACGGATGAACAGGCGCACAAAAGCGGTTGGATGTCCGAGGAATACCTGCATGCGCTCGATGTTGGTGTCAGCAGTATCCGGCATCTGATCGAACAGACGAAGGACAGCTATATTACCATCCTTGTGGCAGATCATGGCGGCCATGACCGCACACATGGGACGATGATGGACGAAGATATGCTGATCCCTGTTGTGATCCACGGCGAGGGAGTCTGCCCGGGCGAAATCACGGAGCCTGTTTCGATCCTCGACATTGCCCCTACCATTATCAAGCTTCTGGAATGCGAGCCTGCCGAAGAATGGGAGGGCCGCGCGCTTCTTTGAGCGTGTCCGGCGGCGCAGAGCCGCGCCAATTCAAATGGGAAACCGGCGTGCCCAATATGGGCACGCCGGTTTTGTCTCTGCATGTTCCAAATTCTCAGGAGAACCGGTAGTTTCTATTCGCATGAGACGTGCAGGAAAAATCGTTTTTTATGATCGGTCTATTGTGCTATAATATAATTCAAGAAATGAGAAGAAACAACGGACGAATGCAAAATTCATGGATCTGGAAACGCATATCAAGGAGGCGCAATCAATGGAGTATATCCATCATTATGTCTCGCCGCTCGGCGGGATCACCATGGCGAGCAACGGCGATGCACTGACCGGACTTTGGTTTGACGGCCAGAAGTTATTCTCCGAAATGCTTCCGGAGCGGCACATGGAAAAGGATCTTTCCGTTTTTGTACAAACCGGCCGCTGGTTAGAGACTTATTTCAGCGGAAAGGCCCCGGATTTTACGCCGCCTCTGCATGCAGCAGGCTCGGCCTTTCAAACAGAGATCTGGGACACTCTGTTGACGATCCCGTTCGGTCGGACAATGACATACGGAGAGATTGCCGGACTGATCGCCCGGCGGCACGGTTTGCAGCACATGTCCGCGCAGGCAGTCGGCGGGGCAGTTGGCCGCAACCCGGTTTCCATCATCATTCCCTGCCACCGGGTGATCGGGTCAAACGGGGCGCTGACCGGCTATGCAGGAGGGATCGAACGGAAGAAATGGCTTCTGGAGATGGAAAGCAGGTATCGTCCGCAATGAAACCGGCTTTGGATCGACGCTGCTTCTGCACCGGATGCGAGCGGAAGGCGGCGTGATGATCCGGCAGATCCCCGGAAACAAAAGAGACGCTTCGTAAGAAAGCGTCTCTTTCCACGTTTTTCTGTTGCTTAAAGTCCCAGTTCCTCATCAACAAGGATGACATGGAACTCTTTATGAATGCGCAGCGGGTATTCGATGATGACCGTTGCATTGCACATGCGTGCAGACGTCCGGCAGTCATGGCATTCACCTGTGGCCGCGCAGGGCGTTTTCATACCAAGCCGTCTGGCATTTTCCGGGCAAGTATCGTGTTTGATCCGCATGATTGCATGGTCAAGGTCGGAGCAGATCTTCTGTTTTCCGACGATCAGAATCACACAGGGCGGGCCGTAAAGAAGACCTGCCACGCGGTTTCCGGTCCCGTCGATCTCCACAATGCGACCATCCTCCAAAAGTGCGTTGGCCGAAGCCATGTAGACCTCGCAGCCGATCGCCAGGTCGCGCTCTTTTTGTTTTTCCGAGGCATCTGCCATCCAGTGCCAGTGCACCTCGTTGCCGCGCGCGGTCAGGGCGTCATACAGTCCAAGCTGTTTGACAGTTTTGCTTCCTCCGATGCCGACAGAGCGTTCAGCGATCAGCGCAAGTGCGATCTGGCTTGCCTGCGCTGCTGTTTCTGCTTCATGGACATGGAAATTCCGTCCTTTCAGATTCTGAATCAGTGTTTTATTCACAGTGCCGTCACCTCCGTATGAGCATTTTATCACATCATCCGCGTTCTTGCAACGCAGAAGGTCATGTTTCTCTTTTTTCGGAAAGCCGTCGCAGAAGATGGAAAAACGTTTTTATGCGTTGCTTTTGCGTGCCTCCATCTGCTATACTGTAACTAAAGTTTGCGGGCCGCCGCCTGCTTTTCTCACACAGGGGTGGATCATGGATATCACATTGTATAAGCCTCCGTTTTCTGCTGCGCTTCTGGAGCGTTACCGGCAATTCCTCGTCAGCTGCGGCCTGCGCGACGAAGGGGACGCGGACACACTTGCGCTGATGACGGATGACGATTTTGCAATCACTGCCTGCGGGGCGCTTGCAGGGCATACGCTCAAGCAGATCGCTGTCTCGCCGGACGAAGAAGGGCAGGGTGCATGCGCAAGCATCGTTTCCGAGCTGATGAACGAAGCATCCCGGAATGGGATCTCGCGGCTGCTTTTGTGCACAAAACCGAAAAAACTGCGGATGTTCCGCTCCATGGGGTTCTATCCGATCATCGAAACGGAAGATGCGCTTCTGATGGAAAACCGGAAGAACGGGCTTGAAGAGTTCCTCCGGTCTGCCGGAAAGCATGAGGGCGTGTGTGGGGCGGTTGTCTGCAACTGCGACCCGTTTACGCTCGGCCACAGACGCTTGATCGAATATGCCGCCGAACAGTGCGACACACTGTATGTCTTTTTGGTCAGTGAACGCGGCTCCATGTTCCAACCAGAGGAACGGCTGGACATGGTCCGGCGGGGGACGGCTGATCTGACCAACTGCCATGTTCTCAGCAGTGATTTTTATCTTGTTTCCCGCGCCACTTTCCCTGCATATTTCATCAAGGACCAGGTCCGGGCTGACAGCGTCAAGGCGGATCTGGACATTGCCCTGTTTTCCAACCGTATCGCGCCGGCGCTCGGCATCACAAAGCGTTTCGTTGGGGAAGAACCGTTCTGCCCGGTCACACGCGCCTACAATGCGCGTATGAAGGAGCTTCTGCCGCAGTACGGCATCACGCTTATTGAGATCCCGCGCTTCAGACAGATCAGCGCCAGCCGCGTACGCACACTGATCCGTGCCGGAGAGACAGAAAAAACAAAGGAGCTTGTACCGGAAACGACCTATGAAACCATTCTGCGTCACGCTGGAGCAGATGCTCCTTGCCCGTGAAACGCGGGCTGAGATCCAGACCGAGCTGCTGCGTTGCGGCAATCAGAGCACATGCCTTGTCTGCCTGACGCTGAACATTGCAGGCGAGGTGAAGCGCACTGCGCTGACGCGGGTGCTCTTTGACCGGGGCGTTCAGCTGTTTGAACGCCTCGGATACTGCGTTCTGAAACGACGGATGACCGACGCAATGACCGGAAGCGAGGCATTCTGGCTTCTGAAGGAGCCGGCTTCACAAGTCAAGGATGCTCTGACTCAGATAGAGGATTCTTTTCCGGCAGCCCGTCTGTTTGATTTTGACGTTCTGGACTGCAGCGGAGAGAAGCTTTCCCGCACGTCTGCGCGCCGCTGCCTCATTTGCGGAGAACCGGCCGCTGCCTGTGCCAGGAGCAGACGACACGGGCTTGACGCCGTTAAGTCCGCAACAAATGCGCTGCTGATGGGTTTCTGCGCGGATGTGCTGGCCGATGCAGGCTGTGCCTCTTTGCTTGACGAGCTCTATACAACGCCGAAGCCGGGGCTTGTGGACCGTGCAAACTGCGGCGCACACCGCGATATGGACGTCCCCCTGTTTGAAACAAGCGCCGCCGTGCTGCGGCCATATTTCCATGATGCGGCAGCCATGGGCATGGCAGGCTGCACGATGGATGCGCTCCGTGCGCGCGGCATGGAGGCAGAGAACGCCATGTTTGCTGCAACCTCCGGCGTTAACACGCACAAAGGCATGGTTTATTCCATGGGATTGCTGCTTGCAGGGATGGGACAGGCGCTGTTTTCCGGCGCTGATGCGGTCGGGATTGCCGCGTCGCTTGCCCGTCAGGACGCTGCACTGAAGCTGCGCCGCGCGCTGGATGCACCATGCACAAATGGGAACGGCGTTTACCGTGCCTATGGCGCAAAAGGCGCAATTGGAGAAGCTGCAGACGGATTTCCAACAGCACGGTTCTGCGCGGGCCGGATTGCATATTATCGCGCACAGGCATGTCCGGTGCCGGGAGCACTTGCGCTTTGTGATGTGATGGCGCGTCTGGAAGATACGAATCTGCTTCACCGCGGTGGCCGGGAAGGTCTCTCTTTTGTACAGACACAGGCCGCATCCATTGCGCGGATGCCTGCCGAAGACAGGCTTGATGCGCTGACTGTACTGGATGGAGAGCTGATCCGGAGGAATCTTTCTCCGGGCGGAAGCGCAGATATGCTCGCACTTGGTTATTTGCTTGAACGCTGGGTTGACCTTTCGCGGAATCTGTTTCTGCCGGAAGATAACGTATGTGTGCGAAAGGAAGGATCTGAATGACGCTTCAGGAGCTGCGCTATTTCTGCGTCACTGCAGAGGTTCTCCATTATACCCGTGCGGCAGAGCTGCTCTATGTATCACAACCGAGCCTCAGCTATTCGATCGGAAAGATGGAAAAGGAGCTTGGCGTCCCTCTGTTTGAAAAGCACGGAAAACAGATCGCTCTGACTGCGTACGGGGCGGAATTCCTCCCGTATGCAAAGCGTGCGCTCAGCGAAGTGTCCAAGGGTGTGGAGCATCTGCGGGAGATGAAGCTGCCGGCAGTGGGGATCGTCAACCTCGGCTACATTTACAGCGTCAGCTTTTCCGTGCTTCCGGAGTTCGTGGATAAATTCTATGCCGAGCAGGGAAGTCAGCAGACGGCATTCCGCTTCCGGCAGGGGATGGCCGGCGAGCTGATCGAACGGCTGCTTAATGGGACGCTTGATCTTTTGATCGCAGGCAAGCCGGATTATGACTCCATCGAGTACCTGCCGCTTTATCGCCAGGAGCTGTTTCTGGCCGTTCCGGCAACGCACCGTCTTGCGTCCAAGCGGTCGGTCTCTCTGTCTGATCTTGCGCAGGAGAGTTTTGTCTCGATCAATCACGATGCGATCATCTATCACCAACTGGAGAGCCAGTTCAAAAAAGCCGACATCGCGCCGAATATTGTCTTTGAAGCGGATGAATACAGCTCCATTGCTGCGTCTATCACAACAGGTGCCGGCATCGCCATCATGCCGAAGCTGCCGATCCTAGACAGCTTCAACATCAAACTCATTCCGTTTTCCGATTCCTCTATGTCGCGTGACGTCTGCGTGCTGCGCAGCAAATCACGGGAAATGCCGCCCGCTGTCCAGCGTGTCTGGACATTTGCGCAGCGATCTGCAGCCGAGTTCCGTATGCTTGGAGAATAACGGCTGCTGAAAAACAATCACCCGCTGAGGCGCCGGTCCAGGGCTGCCGCAGCGGGTAATTGCTTGAAAAGGGAAATGAGAATGACTTACGTTTCTGATTCGTCGACCTGATGGATCACGTCGATGACAGTATTGTCGCGGTAAAGCACGACGCCGACGATCCTGTCAAGGTATTTGATCGGGTCCGGCTCACCAACGATTTTTTCCGCGCGAAGCCGGAGCGTTTCGATGTCCGTCAGCATAATGCCGGCGGCAGTCAGCTTTTCAATCAGATCCCGCCGTCTGGGATTTACAGCAACGCCCTGCTCAGTGACGACAACGTCCACCACAGTGCCGGGCGTGACGACAGTGTTGACCTTCTTGACGATGGTCGGGATGCGCCCTCTGGTCAGAGGGCCGACAACCACGGACATGCTTGCGCCGGCCGCGGTGTCGGGATGGCCGCCAATGGCACCGCGAATCACACCATCAGAGCCGGTCAGGACATTGACGTTAAAATCGGTGTCGATCTCAAGCGCAGAGAGAACAACAAAATCAAGCGCATTGACGGCTGCACCGCCGTCGTCATATCCGGCGTAGAAGCATCCGTCGATCTGTGTGTGGAAGCGGTTGTTTTTGAGGGAGTTTGCCGCGACCAGATCAAACGACTGCACATCAAGGATCTTGTCGATCAGTCCGGCTTCGTGCATTTCAACGATCTGTCCAGTGATACCGCCCAACGCGAAATGCGCATGGATATGATCGGCCTCCATTTTTTCACGCAGAAAACGAGCCGTTGCAAGAGAGGCGCCGCCGGAACCCATCTGCATGGAAAAGCCGTCATAGAAGCAACCGGAGTTTTCAATGACCTTTGCCGCCGTTTTGGCAATCAGCAGTTCCTTCGGGTTCTTTGTGTAGCGCGTTGCGCCGCTCATGATGCCGGCAGGATCACCGATGTTTTCGACCGGGACGATATAATCGACCTGAACGGCGGGGATGCCAAAAGGCGTGTTCGGGTAAGGAACGACATGGTCCGTGATGATGACGACTTTGTCGGCATACTGCGCATCGACCTTTGCGTAGCCGAGGGAGCCGCACATGGTGGCGTTCTCTTCATCCCGGTTATAGCCGTTGGCATTGCCCATCGGGTCGCAGGACGGAGCGCCAAGGAACGCAACGTCGATATGCAGCTCGCCTCTTGCAATGGCAGCTGCTCGTCCGCCGTGGGAGCGGAATACGACAGGGAATTCCATCAGTCCGCGGGAGACCTGCTCGGCAAGCTCACCGCGCATGCCGCTGGTTTCAATGTGGGTGACAACGCCGCTTTTGATGTGTTCGATCATCGGCGCATGACAGCTGGCCAGCGAGCTGGCAGCAACAGTCAGATTGCGGATCCCCATCTTTGCAATCTCATCGAGGACCATATTCACGATGTAGTCGCCGTTGCGGAAATGGTGGTGGAAGGAGATGGTCATACCGTCCTTGAGACCGGTCTTTACGATCGCTTCGTGGATGGAGGAGAGAATCTTGCCGGAATTACCAATGTGACCCTTGAATGTGACCTTCTCCGGTGCAAACGGCCCGTTCTGGGCGATCTCATTGATATGTCTGATTCCTGAAATATCCATCTTTTCAGCCCTCCTTGCCATAGTCGGCCATACCGGCAAGCTCCAGAAGATACTGTGCGCGCAGCACGACGGGCCGGTCGATCATCTTTCCCTTGAGGGAAGCAACGCCGCTGCCTCTGGCATTTGCCTCTTTGATCGCATCCATGATCGCGCGGGCCTTGGCCAAATCCTTCTCACTCGGCATAAACACCTTGTGAAGCGGCTCGATCTGCCTTGGGTTGATGACGCTCTTGCCGCTGAAGCCCATCTTCTTGATCAGCGTAGCCTCGGCAATGAAGCCTTCCTCATTGTTTACGTCGGAGTAAACAGTATCCAGTGCGTCGATCCCTGCCGAACGGGCGGCGTTCAGGATCATGCCTCTTGCAAAGAACAGCTCCGTTCCGTCGCTTCTGGTGGTTTTCAGGTCTGTGACGTAGTCCTCTGCGCCAAGCGCTATGCCAATCAGCCGCTTGGAGGATTTTGCAATGGAATGTGCGTTGAGCACGCCCTCAGCACTCTCAATGGCCGCCATCATGCGCGTTTTGCCGACGGGGATGCCGGCCTCGCGTTCAATGCGCTCGATCTCTTTTTCGCAGTCGATCACATCCTGCGCGTTCTCGGTTTTCGGCAGGCGGATGACATCCGGCTGCGCGCGGACGATCGCCTCAAGGTCCTGAATGCCGAGTCCGGAGGAAAGGTCGTTGATGCGAACGACGAGTTCAATGCCGCCGTAGTCGATCGTTGTCAGCGCGTTGTAGACAAGAAAGCGGGCCGTGTCCTTTTCCGTAATGGCAACAGAGTCCTCCAGATCGAACATGATGCAGTCGGCACCGTAGATGCCTGCATCCTTGATCATGCCGGGGTTATTGCCCGGGACAAACATCATACTGCGGCGAAGCTTCATTCCTTTGTCCTCCACTCATAATCCGTTCGCTCTGCGGCCCTGTATGCGGCAGCTGCTGTGCGGGCGCGGACCGTGCAGTCCAGCGCTCCCTTGTCAACTGCTTCCACCCGAGCATTCTCCACGCCCAATCCATCGAGCGTTTCGCGGATGACTTTTTCGATCTTCTTGCCGAACTGCTGCATTACGCTGGAGGTCAGGTGGATCTCCAGGCCCTTCTCCTCCCGGGGCTCGATCCGGACGATGATGTCGCTGGATTCTACAGTTCCCGCCGAAGCGGCTGTGACGATCTTCATGTTACGCCTCCAGTTTCTTTTCCAACCGTGCACGGATCGCACGGATGAAGTCGATGGTGTTCACAGCGGTCGGGGCCATACCCTCCACAAGACCGACAAGATCCTTGGTCATGATGCCGTCATTCAGCGTCTCGATGCATGCTTCTTCAAGCTTGGTGCCGAAGCCGACAAGCTCCTTCAATCCGTCCAGCTCGCCGCGCTTTTTCAGTGCACCGCTCCATGCGTAGATCGTTGCCATCGGGTTCGTGGAAGTCTCTTCGCCCTGGAGGTACTTGTAGTAGTGACGGGTGACTGTTCCGTGCGCAGCTTCATATTCAAATTTTCCATCCGGGCTGCAGAGGACGGAGGTCATCATGGCCAGAGAACCGAACGCCGTGGAGACCATATCGCTCATCACATCGCCGTCATAGTTTTTCAGTGCCCAGATAAAGCCGCCCTTGCTGCGGATCACGCGGGCGATGGCGTCGTCGATCAGCGTATAGAAGTAGGTGAGGCCGAGGCGCTCAAAATCAGCGCGGTAGTCGCTCTCATAAATGCTCTGGAAGATGTCGCGGAAACGCATGTCATATTTCTTGGAAATGGTGTCCTTTGCGGAAAACCACAGATCCTGTTTGGTTTCGACCGCATATTTGAAGCAGGAGTGCGCGAAAGAGGTAATGGAGGAATCCTTGTTGTAAATGCTCTGCAGAACGCCCGGGCATTCAAAGTCATAGACCGTCTCACGGAAGGACGCGCCGTTCTCACCGGTGAAGACGAGCTCAGCCTTGCCTTTTTCAGGGACACGGTATTCCGTGCCCTTATACAGGTCGCCGTACGCATGACGGGCAATGGTGATCGGCTTCTGCCAGTTTTTAACAACAGGCTTGATGCTGTCAATGATGATCGGTGCGCGGAAAACCGTTCCGTCCAGAATAGAACGGATGGTTCCATTGGGGCTTTTCCACATCTGGTGCAGATGGTATTCATCCATGCGCTGGGCATTGGGCGTAATGGTGGCGCACTTGACACCGACACCGTATTTCTTGATGGCGTTGCCGGCATCTTTTGTGATCTGGTCGCCGGTTTCATCGCGCTTCGGAAGACCCAGATCATAGTACTCAGTCTTCAGGTCGACGAACGGGAGGATCAGCTCATCCTTGATCATTTTCCAAATGATCCTGGTCATTTCGTCGCCGTCCATCTCGACAAGCGGCACCGTCATTTTGATCTTATCCATGTTTGTTCCTCCTAATGATTTTGATTCGATGGGTGGCCTTTGCCGGCAGGGCAGAGCCTGCCGGCAAAACGTGCATTTATCGGTTCTGAGCAGCGTAGTAATTCATCAGGCAGCCTTCCAGGATGATGGTTTTTTCATCCTCGGTCAGGCCCTTGACATAGAGCGTCAAATCTTCGACCGTGCCGTCCCTGCGAATAGCCTTGGCAGGGATCTCCTCCTTGCCTTGACTGATCGCCTCGCGGATGCCGGGAACAAACACGAATTCGCCGTCCTCATATGGGAACTCAGCGCCTTCGGCAAGCGTAAAGGGAACGATGCCCCAGTTGATGCAGTTGCTGCGATAACGCTTGGTCGCGTACTCATAGCAGATGTTTGCAAAGCCACCCAGCACCTTCTGGCAGGAGGCAGCCTGCTCACGGGCTGAGCCGTCGCCGGGTTTGTTGGCAAACACGCAGGAGCCGAACTGTGTATTCCTGAGCAGCGCTTCCGCGTCACCCACGCAGGAGAGCGCACGCACCAGCTTCTCAGGCTTTTCGCCCGCACGGCGTGCGGCCTCATCCTTCGCAACAGCCTTGGAACGGCCCACATACTCCGGCACACGGCGAGAAAGCGCGAACTCTGAAAGGCGGAGCGGATTGCTGCGGTAGGAGGAAGTTTCGCCGGAGGGGATCAGCTCATCCGTCGTGGTAACGGGATCGCGGATGACCGCAGCAAGCTCAAGGAGCATGTTGTCGGTCAGCGGATACATCTTGGGCCAGTCCGTGATGTTCGGCCCGAGAATGAGCTCGGCGTCCGGCTGCGCCTTGCCGAAGCCATAGTAGCAGCGCTTCTGATAGACCGTGTTGTCAAACGAATAGGGCAGGTGCTCGGTCTCGTAGTCCACATCGGTCGCAGCTGTGATAAAGCCGCCATTCCTTGCGGTAGCTGCGATGGAGCGCGCATCCATCAGCGCGACAGCGCTGATCTGGCCCTCGCCGGGCTTGGAGCCTTCCCGGTTGGGGAAGTTGCGCGTTGTATGACGCAGGGACAGACCGTTGTTCGCCGGTACGTCGCCTGCGCCGAAGCACGGGCCGCAGAAGGACGGCTTGATCACGACGCCGGCTTCCAGCAGTGCTTCCGTCTTGCCGCTGCGGGTCAGTGCAAGACTTGTGGGAACGCTGGTGGGGTAGACGGACATGGAGAAATAGCCGTTTCCGGTGCTGCCGCCGCGCAGGATGTCCGCCGCCTCGACGATGTTATCGAACAGGCCGCCGGAACAGCCGGCAATGATGCCCTGGTCAGCAAGCACGCCCTTTTCATGAACCTTGGAACGAAGGTCCAGATGCGCCTTCGGAAACTTCTTCTTCGCCTCAGCTTCCACTCCGGCCAGGATCTCGTCCGCGTTCGCAAGGAACTCATGGATCGTATAGGCGTTGGAGGGATGGAAGGGAAGCGCGATCATGGACTCGACCTTGTCGAGCTCAATGGTGATGATGGAGTCGTAGTATGCGCCTTCGGCCGGTTCGAGCTTCCGGTAGCACTGCGGACGGCCGTGGATCTGATAATACCGTTCGATCTCTGCGTCGGTCGCCCAGATGGAGGAAAGGCAGGTCGTCTCCGTTGTCATGACGTCGATGCCGCTGCGGAAGTCATAAGGAAGATTCGCAAGGCCGGGGCCGACAAATTCCAGCACCTTATTTTTGACAAGGCCTTCTGCAAAGGTTGCCTTTACAAGTGCCAGAGCAACGTCGTGCGGGCCGACGCCCTTTCTGGGCGCGCCAGTCACATAGCACAGTACGACCTCGGGCGGTTTGACGTCGTATGTATTTTTGAGCAGCTGCTTGACAAGCTCCGGGCCGCCTTCACCAACGCCCATGGTGCCGAGCGCGCCGTAACGCGTGTGGCTGTCGGAGCCGAGGATCATGCCGCCGCATGCTGCGAGCTCTTCTCTGGCATAGGAGTGGATAACGCTCTGGTTTGCCGGGACATAGATCCCGCCGTATTTCTTTGCCGCGGAAAGACCGAACACATGGTCGTCCTCGTTGATGGTGCCGCCGACGGCACAAAGGCTGTTGTGGCAGTTGGTCATAGCGTAGGGGATGGGGAATTCCTTGAGTCCGCTCGCTCTGGCAGTCTGAATGATACCGACATAAGTGATGTCATGCGAGACGAGCGCGTCAAAACGGATGTGCATGATGCCGTCGTTCGTCTGATCGCGGTGTGCGTTCATGATCTGATAAGCGATCGTTCCATTTCTGCCGGCAACGCGGTCTGCGTTTTCCGGGGCTTTCTGCGGAGCACCGTGGAGCCACTGCATGCCCTGCTGCAAGTATTTGATCATACGTTTTGTTCCCTCCCAGAGTAGTGCGCGTGCTCGATCTGCGCGGCAGATCGACCGCTGTGTTTATTATAGATTTGGACGGTTCTGAATTCAAATACATTTTTGCAGAACAATCATAGACGTTCTCTATGATCTGCAACGTGCGGCCTTTGGTCATACTTCAGATATGCTTCCTGTTAACTCGTTTTTATGATCTGGATTCTGCACCGTCTGTCCGATCATACCATATTACGGCCGGATATGCCACAGAAAGATCTTTGCAGACGGATAAACAAGTAAAAACACGAGCAGCCCGAGGACAACAAAAGAGCCGAAAGCATTTCATCAGAAAATGCTTTCGGCTTCTGGCACCCACGGGAGGATTCGAACCTCTGGCCTGCCGCTTAGGAGTCTTGACCCTGAACATGCCCGTTGTGGTCCCCTAAGTACACTTGTGTGCAGAAATTACAAGGTTTTTTCATGTGTTCGAGTGCCGCTATGTACGTCTGAAATCCGCTTTTCATTAGAAATCCGGTGTGGATATTAGCAGTTTTTTAGAAATACTTAAAATTGGCGGTGCGGTGATTCTCCCCCACATTCACGGGCACACTATATCATCGCAGAAGCGAAAAATCAAGAAAAAAGAGGATGA
>CADCOJ010000078.1 GCA_902803075.1 Oscillospiraceae bacterium
AGCGCGCGCAGCTCCGGCGTACGGACGCCAAGCACCGTCTGCGGCGGCAGCTCCGGCAGGAGCCTGCGCACAAACGCTGCATTCGTCTCATCTGTTCTGCGCGCAAGCTCCGCGCGGATGTCCATGGCCATGAGGCCTCCTTTCACGCCTTATGCCCGCCGACCTGGCTGTTGCGTTCGCGCGCCGTGGCGCCGTCTTCAAAGTTCATGCCGCGCAGGATGGCGTTCTTTCCGTATTTATTCTTGATGGAGAGCATGGCCTCCTGCATGCGCCGCTCGCGCGCGAGCTTCTGCTGCGTCTGCTGCTCCTCGGCTGCAAAAAGGTCCATCTGTTCATATTCCGGTGCGGTCACGTCCTCCTCGCGCGTCACGCGCCCGGCTACCACATACATCCGCCGGACGGTCAGCTCCGGATCGACGATCCGTTCAAACAGCTCCGTCACCGCCTCGGTGATGATGCGCGTGGAGGACGTCCTTCTGCCGAGCCCGATCGTGCCATGCGCAGCCTTCGGGACCTGCCGCCCGTATCCGTCGGAGGTGACGGGGCCGTGATAGGCCGCTCTGCGCACAGGATCCAGCAGATTCTCCACGTCATAGCCCACGGTCAGGACCATCTGGTCGGTCACAAGGCGTTTGCGGACCAGGTCGAGCGCCAGCAGATCCGCCATCTCTCGCACCACCAGACGCGCCTTGTCAAAGGGATACGGGACCGTGAGCACCTGCCCGGAGCTGAGGCTGTTCGACTGCGGGCGGAAACGCTTGATCTGAGCGATGGTGCAGGGCTCCCAGCCCCATGCGTGGTCAATGAGCAGTTCCGCATTTACGCCGAAGAGCCGGTAGAGCAGGTCCTCGTTCTCCTCCGAGCAGCGCGCAATATCGCCCATGGTGTACATGCCGCGTGCTTCCAGCTTGCGCGAGATCCCGCGGCCAACACGCCAGAAATCGGTCAGCGGCCGGTGCGTCCAGAGCTTTTCCCGGTAGCTGCGCTCGTCGAGCGCGGCGATGCGCACGCCGTTCCGGTCGGCGGGCATGTGCTTGGCCGTGATGTCCATGGCGATCTTGCAGAGGTAAAGATTCGTACCGATCCCGGCGGTAGCGGTGATGCCCGTCTGGTTCAGCACGTCCAGGATCAGCTTCCGCGCGAATGCCTCCGGCGTCAGGCCATACGTCCTGAGATACCCCGTGGCGTCGATAAAGACCTCGTCGATGGAATAGACATGGATGTCCTCCGGCGCAACGCTGCGCAGATAGATCCGGTAGATCTCCGTGCTGACCTGCATATAGCGGGCCATGCGCGGCGGAGCCACGATATAGTCGAGCTTGAGGGCGGGGTCCTTTTTCAGCTCCCGCGCGCTGCAGGAGCTGCCGGAAAACTGCCGCTTCGGCGCGGCGGACAGCCGCAGCGCGTTGATCTGCTCCACACGCTGCACGACCTCAAACAGACGCGCGCGTCCGGAGATTCCGTACGCCTTCAGGGACGGCGTGACCGCCAGACAGATCGTCTTTTCCGTGCGCGTGGGATCGGCAACGACAAGATTGGTCGTCAGCGGATCCAGCCCGCGCTCCACACACTCCACCGAAGCATAGAACGACTTGAGGTCGATCGCAATATAGGTCCTGTCCGCCACGCCGTCCGCCTCCCCGCGCAGATCTGTGTGTGTTTATGATAGCACATCCGCAAATAATTCTCAACCATTTGATCGAATTTCCATGTTTGGAGCTGTGTTCCGCTCCTGCCGCAAACAGGAAGCTCCCCTGCTCATGCCTGCGCAGGCATGGCCGGGGAGCCGTCCGGACAGGCCATGGTCGTGAAAGACTCCATCTGAGCGCGCCTGGATCCCGGAAGACGCCCATCCTCATTGATCGGCTCATAAAACCTGCTCAGGAGCTCTTTTCTGGTACACATTGGCATCCGCCCCGTTCCGTTTGGTTTTTTGAACAGACGATACCATTGCTGCATGACCCGGTCAACCGTTTCCAAAAAAACGCTGGGGTTTCAAAAAAGGGGGCGCTTCCTGACGAAGCGCCCCCGGAAACTTCTGTTTTTATGGCTGCTTCTCCTGCGGCCGGTCGACGCGCAGCTCGCCGCGGTTCGCCCTGCGCAGGCCCACCTCCGTGCCGGCGCGGATGCGCGCGAAGTTCTTCCGGTGGCGGATGAGCATGAAGACCGCTGCGACCAGCAGGATCGCCGCGGGCAGGTACCGCGCGGTAACGGCGCCATAGATGGGATAGGAGAACGCAGCGACCATTGCGGCCAGCGCCATATAGTCCGTCAGCAGCACCGTCACGATCACGAGCACGCCCACAACCAGCCCGAGCTTCCAGCTCAGCGCAAACACAGCGCCCATGCACGGTGCAAAGCCCTTGCCCCCGCGGAACTGCAGATAGAACGGGAACAGGTGCCCGAGGATCGCGGCAGCGCCGGCGATATGGCGGCAGAGCGGCGGCGCCGGGAACAACACCCCGCAGATCAGCACAGCCGCCGCGGCCTTCAGAATGTCCAGCGCGCCCACGGCGACGCCGGGAACCCAGCCGAAGAGGATCATTGTGTTGGATGCACCGGGATTTCCGGTCCCCGCATCATGGATGTCGATGCCGCGGAGCTTTGCATACAGATATGCGGGATTGAGCGTGCCGAGCAGATAGCCGATCACGGCGGAAAGCGCGCAGGCTGCAAGCGTATTCATCCTGTTTCCCCCACATTCTCAATGACCTGTTGTTGGTTTCCCGTTTGTATATTCAGTATAACATGTTCCCGTGTTTCGTCAAGGTGTTTCTCCTGTATGCTTCAAAGCTCCTCCGGATCGAAGCCGTTGTCCGCCGCGCCGCCGAAGGAATCATAGCGGTCCAGAAAGCTGTGGAGCGTTCCGCGCGTCTTGAAGCCCGGGAATGTGTCCAGATTGACGGCATGGAGACTGCGGAAGATGCTCTTTTCGATGTTGGGGTTGGTCTTCCTGAGCGTGCGGATGAGCTCCTTGACCTCTCTGCGCGCACCGAAAGCCCCTTCCTGCTCGCTGCGCGCGGTCATGCTGCAGGCGCACTGCAGAAACTCCAGCCCGTTATAGCGTTTCCAGGCGAGGATGTCGTCCTCATGCACGCAGTACAAGGGGCGGATGAGCTGCATGCCCGGAAAATTCCTGCTGTGGAGCTTGGGGATCATGCCCTGCAGCTGCGCGCCATAGAACATGCTCATCACAGTCGTCTCGATGACGTCGGAGAAATGATGACCCAGGGCGATCTTGTTGCAGCCGAGCTCCTGAGCACGGCGGTAGAGGTGGCCGCGGCGCATCCGCGCACAGAGGTAGCACGGTGCGTGCGCCGTACGGTCGGCCACGCTGAAGATGTCCGTTTCAAAGACCGTGATGGGGATCTCCATCCTGGCGGCATTCCGCTCGATCATCGCACGGTTCTCCGGCGCATAGCCCGGGTCCATTACAAGATAGACCAGCTCGAACGGCACATCGGAAAAGCGCTGCAGGATCTGCATGAGCTTGGCCAGGAGCATGGAGTCCTTGCCGCCGGAAATGCACACGGCGATCCTGTCGCCGGGCTCGATAAGCGCATAGCGCTTGAGTGCGGCGACAAACGGCGTCCAGATCTGTTCCCTGTATTTTTTCAGGATGCTGCGTTCGATCCTCTGGTTCTCGGTCAGTGTTCTCATGTGTGTCTCCCCTGCTGCTTCATCCCTGACAGCATATCAGATTCCCGCACGCTTTGCAAGATATGAAGGCCCGGCCGCCGGATCGTTCCGGGGCCGGGCCTGGGAAAATGCCCTATTGTGCGGACCGGATGAACTGTACGATCTGCTCCGGCGTGTCAGCGATCCGCTCCGCGCCCGCAGCCTGAAGCTGCTCCCGGCTGCGGTAGCCCCAGCTGACGCCCACTGCACGGAAGCCCATCCCGGAGGCAAATGCCATGTCGGTGTCGCCGTCTCCCACGAAAGCGATCTGCCGCGGGGCAAGCTGCAGCGTCTGTATGAGCAGGCGCCCGGCGTCCAGCTGCGGCTTGAGCGGCCGCACCCCGTTGTTGCCCCAGACGACGGCAAACGGCGTCTGCGGGAAGAAATGGCCGATCACGCGCAGCGTGGTCGTCTCCGTTTTGTTGGAGAGTATGCCGAGAATGAACCCGTCCTCCTCCAGCGTGCGCATCATCTGCTCGATGCCCGGGAAGAAAACGGTCCGCTCCGTGCAATGCTCCGGATAATACGCCAGATAATCCGCGACAACCTGCTCATAGGTCGCCTCATCCACGTTCTGCGGCATGGCTGCGCGGAGCAGGCGGCGGATGCCCCGCCCGATAAAGGTATGATATTCCTCGATGCTGTGCTCCGGAAGACCGAATCGGTGCAGGGCCAGATTGGCGCCTGCACCGATGTCCTGCGCGGTATCCAGAAGCGTTCCGTCGAGGTCAAAAATGACTGCGCGAACCTTCTGCTGTTCCATACTCAGACGCCCAGCTTGTTGCGGCGGATGATCTCCGCATCGTCGGGCGCGGTCTTGCCGGAGGTGTAGCCGTCCAGCGGCAGCAGACGCTCGTTGATCGCATCAAGCAGCCAGCCGGAATACGGGAAGAAGTACTTGTCGAACTCATGCGGCGGCGTGATCCAGTTCCGGGCGCCGACGACGACGGGCGCCGCGTCGAGATAGTCGAAGCAGAGCGTGGAGATGTTCTGCGCGATCTCATTGAGGAAGCTGTTGCGCTCGCAGGCGTCGGAGGCCAGCAGCACGCGGCCGGTCTTCTTGACGGAAGCGATGATATCGGTGTAGTCCAGCGGGACAAGCGCCGGAAGGTTGATGACGTCGGCTTCAACGCCATACTTCTCATGCAGCTCCTTGGCCGCATCCATGGCGCGGTAGATCGTTGCGCCGATGGTGAGGATTGTGAGATCTTTGCCGTCGCGGACCTTGTCGACCGCGCCGGGCGCCCACTCGTATTCCTCGGCGGGCACGCCGCCCTCGTGGAATTCCTCGCCCTTGCCATAGATCCTCTGCGACTCGAAGATGATGCAGGGATCCGTGCCGTTCAGCGCAGCCTGCATGATGCCCTTCGCCTCGTACGGGGTGGCCGGGAAGAAGACCTTCAGGCCGGGGATATGCGCCACAATGGCGACCCAGTCCTGAGAATGCTGTGCGCCGTACTTCGCGCCCACGGACATACGCAGCACCATCGGCATCTTCAGGATGCCGGCGGACATGGCCTGCCACTTGGACATCTGGTTGAAGATCTCATCGCCTGCGCGGCCGAGGAAGTCGCAGTACATGAGCTCGACCACGGCGCGGCCGCCGCACATGCAGTAGCCGACGGCGGAGCCGACAATGGCAGCCTCGGAGATCGGGGAGTTGAAGAGTCTGGAGTGCGGGATCACATCCATCAGGCCGCGGTAGACCGCGTAAGCGCCGCCCCAGTCACGCACGTCTTCGCCGTAGGCAACGAGCGTCGGGTCCTCATAATACTTGTTGATCAGCGGCTCAAAGATGGCGTCGCGGATGTTGTAGACCTTCATATCGGAGATCTTCTTGCCGTTCTCATCGAAGGCATAGCGGG
Source organism: Oscillospiraceae bacterium (assembly GCA_902803075.1). Taxonomy (GTDB): domain Bacteria; phylum Bacillota; class Clostridia; order Oscillospirales; family Oscillospiraceae; genus CAG-170. Next base: position 5,544 of record CADCOJ010000078.1, read on the forward strand.
CCTTGCCGGCCAGGTCGGCATAGCGCTTGCAGCTCTCCTTCGGGCCGGTGACGCGGATCTGCTGATCCGGATCGCCCATGGAGCGGACGGTCTGGTTGGAGAACATCAGGTTTGCAATGTAATCCGGCTCCTTGTCAAAGTCGACATAGGGAGAGATCTCCTTATCGTCGGCCGCGCGGCAGATCATGGTCATGCGGTCGGCAGTATCCTTAAGGAGCTTCTCAAAGAACTCGTCGGATTCAACGCCTGCTTCGACCAGCGCCTCACGGAACTTGATGATCGGGTCGTGGCTGCGCCAATCCTCGATCTCCTCCTTGGAGCGGTATGCGTTCTGGTCGGAGGTGGAGTGGCCGACAAGACGGTAGGTCACCACGTCCAGCAGGACCGGGCCATCATTCTTCCGGATGAGGTCGAGCTTGCGCTTGTATGCGTCGATGACAGCCAGCGGGTTCCAGCCGTCAACACGCTCGGCGTGCATCTGGTCCGGGGTGATGCCGGCGCCAAGTCTGGCAGGCATGCCGTAGGCCATGGTCTCGCCGTAGGTCTGGCCGCCCATGCCGTAAAAGTTGTCGAACACATTGAAGATGATCGGCAGAGCGCCCTTGCGGCCCTCTTCCCACAGCGTCTTGTACTGGTCCATTGCCGAGAAGTTGAGCGCTTCATAGACAGGGCCGCAGCCGAGGGATGCGTCACCGATGTTGCAGACGACAACGCCCTTCTTGTCGTTGTTCTTCTGATAAAGCGCAGCGCCCGCTGCGATCGGAGCGGAGCCGCCGACGATGGCGTTGTTGGGGTAAATGCCGAACGGCAGGAAGAACGCGTGCATTGAGCCGCCCATGCCATGGTGGAAGCCGTTCTCACGGGCGAAGATCTCAGCCACGGTGCCATAGAGCAGGAAGCGGATCGCCAGCTCCTTGATGTCGCTGGTGTCGGCAAACTTCCGGACAGCCGCGAGCGTCTTGCCGCCGAGGAAGTTCTGCATGATGTCGAGCAGCTCCTGGTCGGAGAGCTTGTTGATGCAGCTCAGGCCCTTGGAGAGGATCTCGGAATGGCTTCTGTGCGAGCCGAAGGTGATGTCGTCCTTGTCCAGCAGGTACGCCTCGCCGACACAGGAAGCCTCCTGGCCGTAGGACAGGTGCGCCGGGCCGGGATAGGTGGTCTCGATGCCGTTGTAGTTCGCCTGCGTCTTGATCTGCGTGAGCATGTGCTCGAACTCGCGGCAGATGGCCATATCGCGGTAGATGCGGATGAGGTCTTCCTTGGTGTAGTTGCCCTCGGCGAGCTCCTGCGCGATGGTCTTGTTGTACTGGCAGACAGGGATGTCCTGGAAATGGATAGTGCCGGGCTGTCTGACCGCTACGGGATCAATATACAAAGATTTCGGCATAGTTGTCGTCCTTCCTTTCTCTTACTGAGCCATCAGGGTCATGAAGTTTTCAAGATTCTTGCACAGATCGCTCATGAAGCGCGCGGCCGGTGCGCCGTCGATGACTCTGTGGTCGAAGGTCAGGGACAGACCCATGGCCGGGTACGTCTCGATCACGCCGTCCTTTGCGGAGCGGATCCGGGTCTGGATGTTGCAGACGCCGAGGATGCCGGTCTGCGGCGGGTTGATGACCGGGGTAAAGGCTTCGCAGCCGAACGAACCGATATTGGAAACGGTGAAGGTCGCGCCGGTCATGAGATCGGGGCTGAGCGTGCCTTCCTTTGCGAGCGCGGCAAGGCGCTTGGCTTCCTTCGACAGCTCCAGCAGCGACAGCTTGTCCGCGCCGAAGATCGTCGGGACCAGCAGGCCGCGCGGCGTGTCGCACGCGAAGCCGAGGTTGACCTGGCTGAAGCGGCGGATAACGTTCTCCTCCACCACATTGGCGTTGAGATCCGGGCAGGACAGGAGCGTCCGGCTGACGGCAAACATGACCATGTCGTTGAGGCTGATCTTGCCCATGGGCGGATCGAGCGGCTTGAGCATGGCGCGGTACGCCTGGATCTGCGTGGCATCGAAGGAATACTGCTGCGTCAGCTGCGCCATGGTGCTCAGGCTCGTCATCATGGACTTTGCGGTGACCTTGCGCACCATGCTGAACTTGATGTCCTCAAACTCTGCAGCCGGGGCGGCGGCAGGAGCCGCCGGAGCGGCATAGGACGCGGCGCCGGAGGCGATCAGCTTGTCGATGTCGCGCTCGATGATGCGGCCCTTGGGACCGGTGCCGGTGGCAAGGGACGGATCGACATGGTTGGCAACAGCCTTGGCCATGGCTCTGGGCGAGATGGCCAGCATTGCGGGCGCCTGCTTCTGCGCAGCGGCAGGAGCGGCGGTCTGGGCAGGAGCGGCTTCCTCTGCGGCGGGAGCAGCAGCCGGAGCAGCCTGCTCAGCGCCGGGCTTCAGGAATTCGAACGCATCGCCGGGATTGCCGACTGCGCAGACATTCTGCAGGCACGGGACCTCGTCGCCGTCGTTGAAGAACTTTGCAAGCAGCGTGCCGGCTGCGGTGGATTCGCACTCGAACTCCGCCTTGTCCGTCTCATAGGTGAAGAGGACGTCGCCCACGGCAACAGGATCGCCCACATTTTTCTTCCACTCGCCGATGATGCAGGATTCGACCGTGATGCCTTCCTTCGGCATGATGACCGCCTGGGCGCAGGGGCCGGCGGGAGCAGCCGGTGCTGCGGCGGGCGCGGGCGCTGCTGCCGGTGCTGCGGCAGGCGCCTCAGGCTGCTCCTCAGCGGCCGGAGCGGCCTTCAGGGCGCTGGTGTCTTCACCGGGGGTACCCACGGCGCACACGTTCACGAGGCACGGGACCTCGTCGCCCTCCTGATAGAAAATATCAATGAGCGTGCCGGCTGCGGTGGATTCGCACTCGAACTCCGCCTTGTCCGTCTCATAGGTGAAGAGGATGTCGCCCACGGCAACGGGGTCGCCGACCTTCTTCTTCCATTCGCCCATGATGCATGATTCGACTGTAATGCCAGCCTTGGGCATCAATACGCCTTCTGCCATAACGTTTTTCACTCCTATTTCATTTTTTATTTGCAAGCAGATATTTTTCCGCCTCGGCGCTCCAGAGGCCGTTGTGGCGTCTGGTGATCTCGTCGAGCGCGCGGAACAGCGGATCCGTCTCGCCCAGCTTCCCGAAGTCCGCAATGGCGGTCAGCGGCAGCTCGATCTGGGTGTAGATGAGCTTCTTGCCGCCCCGGATGTTGGGCAGGTTCAGCGTGGTGTCCACCACGGCGTTCAGGCCGCCGATGTGCGTCACCATCGCCGCGGGATTGATCTTCCCGGAGGTCATCATCTCAATGGCCTCGCGCATATCGTTGGTGTTGCCGCCGGAGGTGCCCACCAGATGCGTGTAGAGGTAGTGGACGTTGTAGAAGTTGAACTCGGCCTTGAACTGGTTGTTCGTCGGGCCGGCAAAGAAGTTGAGGCAGCCGTCGAAGCCCAGGATGTCACCGCCCTGCTCCACAACGGGCTTCACAGGCGCGAAGCAGATCACGTCGTCATAGCCTGTGCCGCCGGTCAGCTCGCGCAGGTACGCGGTGTCGCAGCCGGGCCTGGCAGTGTTCACATAGTGCAGCTCCACACCGTTCTTCCTTGCGTCCTCAACGGTGTAGATGCTCTCGGCCCTTGCAAGGCGCTCGTCGTCGATATCGGTGACGACAAGCAGGCTCGGGCGGCGGTCGCAGTGCAGCGCGTAGTCGATGGCGCCCAGGCCCATGGGGCCGACGGACGCCAGAAGCGCCATCTTGCCGCCCTCCCTGATACCCATCTGGTGCTCATAGGAGCCGGCTTTGGTGTGGTACATGGCGTGGAACGTGCCCACGATGCAGCTCATGGGCTCGGACAGGGAGCCATAGAAAAAGACATCGGAGTCATAGGGCAGCAGGCAGTCAGCCAGGAGCGTCTCGATGGGGACGTTGCCGTACTGGGCGTCGCCGCCGCAGAAGCGGTAAGAGTAGCCGGGCGCCATCTGCGAGCCCTTGTAGAAATGGGCGGGCTGGATGGCAAAGCCCTGGCCGGGCCGAAACTTATGCTTCCAGTTTTCACCGACCTCCTGGATGACGCCGCAGAACTCATGGCCGACGATGGTGGGGTGCTCCGCCACGTCGTCCGGCACACGCTTGTGCTCCTCGCCCTCCACCGCAGCCTTATAGGTGCTCATGCAGATGGAATCGGAGATGATCTTGACCTGCACGTCGTCCGGGCCCACAGGCGGAAGCTCGATCTCCTCCAGCCGCAGGTCCATTTTGCCGTGGATCCGGACTGCTTTTGTTTTCATGGAGCCTTCATCCTTTCCCGCAGTCCGGTCCGCAGCCGGCCCGCGATTCATGGGATTATGTTGGTTTGTATTGATTTCACCTCATTGTACTGCATATCGGCGCTCCTGTCAATGTTGAATCCCCGTCTTTTATGCCTGTTTGCGTTGTTTTTTGTTGGAGCGCATGCGTTCTGCGCACGTCCCGCGACCCGGCGCGAAGCGTGAAAAACCGTGTCTTTTCAAGGACTCTACCGGCAGTAGAGTCCCATCCGCCCGGTCGGAGAGTCCGTCTGACCGCATCGGGGAGTCCCCTCCCTGCCCGGTCGGGACACATTTGCGCGCCGGCGTGCTATACTGAAACCACCAAAACTGCGGGAGGGATACGCCATGAAAACATGGATGATCTTTGGGGACTCCGTGATGAAGGGAGTCATCTATGACGGACGGGCCTACCACCTCTGCCGCGACCACAAGCTGGATTTTCTGGCGCAGGAGCAGGTACAGGTCCGCAACTACGCAAAAATGGGCGCGTCGATCGAGCTGACGCTCTCGCTCATGCGGCCGCGCATGGACAGCGATCTGTCTGACGCGACCGTGATGATCGGCTGCGGCGGCAACGACTGCGACTATGACTGGCAGGCCATCTCCGACGACCCGGATGGAGCGCATCAGCCGAAAACATCTCCGGATGATTTTATCACCGCTTACCGTTCCGCCATCCGGCTGGTCCAGGATCACGGCGCACGCGCCGCGCTTGTGACGCTGCTGCCCCTCGACGCCGAGCGGTATCTCGATCACATTTCCAGAGGCCGCAGCCGGGAAAACATCCTGCGCTGGCTGGGGGACGTTGACCACCTGTATCGCTGGCAGGAGTATTACAGCGCGCTCGTCTGCCATCTCGCGCGGGCGTTCGGCTGCCCGCTGATCGACATCCGCAGCGAGTTTCTCCGGCGCGGCGATTTCCGCGCGCTGATCTCTCCGGACGGCATCCATCCCACACAGGCGGGCTATGATCTGATCCACCGTGTGATCGCAGGCGCTGCAAGATACTGACGAACGCGCAGCGCATCGCCCCCGCCGCAGTCTGCGGCGGGGGCGATTGTCTGATTTCCGTCGATGCTTATGCCCAGTCGTCCGAGACCTTGAAGATCTTGGTGAGCCCGTCCACCGTCGTGCCGTCCAGCGTGACCCAGTAGGGCACGACCGTGAAGTTCGTGTCAAAATGCGTGTTCTTTACGCCCGAGATGATCGCCGTCATAAAATACTGCGATTCCGGCGAAAAGACATCCGGTTCATAATACGTTGTCTCCCCGGACTGGAAGCCCATGACATGCCGGTAGACCTCCTTGGACGTCAGATCAAGCTGCCGGATACCGCCGAAATCGACGCGGAAGCCCACCTTCCGGAAGTTCAGCGTATCCACTGTCGTGACCAGGCGGATCTTCGTCTCCGCGCTCTGCGCGTTCGTCTGTGCGGACAGCTGCCATTTGACCGACAGCACCTGCGCATCCACGAACTTCGCATAGGCCGGCCCCTCCGTCACACTTTGCGCAATGGGCGTCGTGAACGCCGCGTCTTCATACCAGCCTGCAAACACATATCCCGCACGCGTCGGGGCGGTGTAGTTCCCGGTGCGGTAGGGCGAGATGTCGTCGTACAGGTCCGGCGCAGTCGGCGTATACTCCCAGCAGCATACGTCGCACAGGCCATCCGAATCCTGATCGATGTGGTTCTCCTCCTCCAGATGCGCGCCGCAGGCGCAGGCGTACCAATGACTGCTCTCGTCCCGATCAATGACGCCGCCCACGTGGTTTTCCGGATCCAGGGGCGTGTGCACCGTGTCCCAGTCCGCAGCCCGGCTGCATTTCTCATCCAGATAATACGCATTGCAGCGGGTGCAGACCCAGTATTCCACATTGCCGTAAGAAGCGCAGGTCGCCGCCTGAGCCTCGACGTGCCGGACACGATGCCCGAGCGCGGGGACCCTTTCCGTAATCGTTTGGCCGCA
>CADCOJ010000079.1 GCA_902803075.1 Oscillospiraceae bacterium
CTTGCCGTCGACAACGATGTAGTTGTCTTCGCCTTCGCCCTCATGATAGTCGACCGTATGGCCCTGAGCGACCCAGTTGCCCTGCGTGGAGTCGTACTTCAGCAGGTGCGCGAGCATCTTTGCAGAGGTCAGATCGTTGATGGCAACGACTTCGTAGCCCTCAGCATTGAACATCTGGCGGAAAGCCAGACGGCCGATACGGCCAAAACCATTGATAGCAACTTGAACCATGAATGTTTCCTCCTTATGATTCTTCCGGCCTCAGCCGGCGAAAAGAAAAGTATATACATACTTCACATTCTGCTAAATTATACTTCATTTTCCCTACGCTGTCCAGTATTTTTTTAGCCAAAAAATGCAAAAATCACGGGCATATCTTCTCTGTTTCGCATGTATCCGGCGGAAGCCGGCCTTCCGCACGCTCCAGATTCTGAATTTTTTGTAAACTTTCCGGAACCGCGCACATTCCGCCTTGAAATAGCGCGGGAAAATGCGTATTCTTTAGGATATTGAACCGTTCAAAAGGAAGAATGCTATGCTGGAACTGAAAGAAATCACCAAAGACTATCCCGCCGGCGCGCAGAGCGTCCATGCGCTCCGGGGCGTGAGCATCCGCTTTCGCAGCTGTGAATTCGTGGCTGTGCTCGGTCCGTCCGGATGCGGAAAGACGACGCTTCTGAACATCATCGGCGGGCTGGACCGTTACACGAGCGGCGATCTTGTGATCGCCGGGACCTCGACCCGTCAATTCTCCAACCGGGACTGGGACGCTTACCGCAACCACTCCATCGGCTTCGTGTTCCAGAGCTACAACCTCATCCCGCATCAGAATGTCCTGAAAAACGTGGAGCTGGCGCTGACGCTCTCCGGCGTTTCCAAAAAGGAGCGCCGGCGCAGGGCCGCAGAGGCGCTGGAGCGCGTCGGGCTCGGCGACCAGCTCCGCAAGAAACCGAACCAGCTCTCCGGCGGTCAGATGCAGCGCGTGGCCATTGCCCGCGCGCTCGTCAACGACCCGGAAATCCTCCTGGCCGACGAACCCACCGGCGCGCTTGACACGGAAACATCCGTCCAGGTCATGGAGATTCTCCGTGAGATCGCGCGCGAAAAGCTCGTCATTATGGTCACACACAATCCGGAGCTGGCTGCGCAATATGCCACACGCACGGTCCGGATGCTTGACGGACGCCTTCTGAGCGACTCCGACCCCTGCCAGGACGCCGCCGAGCCTCCTGCGAAGGATCGGCGCGCGAAGCGCACCTCCATGCGCTTCCACACGGCGCTCGGGCTCTCGCTCAACAATCTTCTGACCAAAAAAACGCGCACCATCCTCACGGCCTTTGCCGGGTCCATCGGCATCATCGGCATTGCGCTGATCCTTTCCCTGTCCAACGGGATCCAGATGTATATTGACCGCGTGCAGGAGGATACGCTCTCATCCTACCCCGTCACCATCGAGGCCGAGTCCATGGATATCTCCGACATGGTCACGACGCTTATGGGTGCGAACCGCCGCCAGGGCCCGGAACGGGAGGACGGGCGCGTCTGGGCATCCACCGTCATGTATGACCTGATGAACAACCTCAACTCCGCCGACACAAAGAAAAACGATCTGCGCTCCTTCCGGGCTTATCTCGACGACCCGGACAGCGAGATCCACGCATACCTGTCCGCAATTCAGTACAGCTATGACCTGGATCTGCCCGTCTACACGAAGGACGACGACGGGAATATCGTCAAATCCGACGTTATGGAGCTGCTCAAGACGATGATGTCCGCCATGTACGGCGGTGATTACAGTTCTTATTTTTCCAGATTCGGCAGTTATTATTCTGCCATGAACGTCTGGGAGGAGCTGCTGCCCGGCGAGGACGGCGAGCTGGTATCCCCGCTCGTCCAGGCGCAGTATGAACTGCTTGCCGGCCGCTGGCCGCAGCGGTACCAGGATGTGATGCTCGTGGTGAACGAGCGCAACGAGATCAGCGACCTTGTCATGTACGCCATGGGGCTCAAGACCGAGAGCGAGATGCAGCAGGCCATGTCCAACGCCATGGAGGGCACGGAGGTCGCCGTGAAGGAGACCAGCTGGAGCTATGACGAGCTGCTCGGCCGCACGTTCCGGCTCATCCTCCCCTGCGAACGCTTCCGCTATGACGAACTGACAGGCGTCTACACAGATCTGTCTCTGACCGAGGCCGGAATGGATTATCTCTATGGCTCGGATCAGATCGGAACGGAGCTGACGGTCTGCGGCATCATCCGCGTCGATCCGGACGCCTCCTCCGGCATGGTACGCGGCTCGATCAGCTACACGAGCGCGCTGACCGACTATGTGATCCGGACGACCGCGGACAGCGAGATCGTCCGCAGGCAGCAGGCCGACCCGTCCACGGACGTGTTCCTGGCGCTGCCCTTTGCCACCGGCGATGAGGTCCCGCCCACCGCCGATGAGATGCGCACCGCTGTGGACGCGCTGATCGCCGCGGCCGACACGCAGCAGAAGGCGCAGATGTACACGCAGATGATGCAGCAGCCCTCCTCCGACTACCTGGATATGGCTGTGCAGCAGTCAATGCAGCAGATGACACGCGAGACGATCGAGCAGCAGATGCGTGAAGCCTATGCGCAGCAGATGGGCGTCGACGCGGAAGAGGTCGCCGCCTATATTGCCGGCATGGACGACGAGACGCTCTTCGCCTATGTTGCGCAGATGGTCCGCGAGCAGATCCGCATGCAGTACGCCGAGGACGTCCTGCGGCAGATGACCGCACAGACCGCGGAGCAGCTTTCCTCCGCCCTGGAGCTGACGCCCCGCACCGACGAGCAGAACGCCTATCTCTACGACGCGTTTATGCCGCCCACGATCTCCAAGGCCACATATCGTGAAAATCTGGACGCGCTCGGCTATGTGGAACAGGACAGTCCCTCCTCCGTCAGCCTGTACTGTGCGTCGTTTGCCGACAAGGACGCCATTGCCGACTGCATCAGCCGCTACAATGCGGGCAAGGATGACGACAGCCGCATCACCTACACCGATTATGTCGCGCTGCTCATGAGTTCGGTGACCACGATCATCAACGCCATCTCGTATGTGCTGATCGCGTTCGTCTCCATCTCGCTGGTGGTCTCCTCCATCATGATCGGCATCATCACCTATATCTCCGTCCTGGAGCGGACGAAGGAGATCGGCATCCTGCGCGCCATCGGCGCGTCACGGCGCGACGTATCGCGCGTGTTCAATGCCGAAACGCTCATTGAGGGCATGATCGCCGGCGCCATCGGCATCGGCCTGACGCTGCTTCTGATCCTGCCGATCAACGCCATTGTCCAGCATCTGACCGGCATCCGCTCGCTTGGAGCCGTGCTGCCGCCCGCGGCAGGCATCGCGCTGGTGGTGATCTCAATGGTATTGACGTTCATTGCAGGACTCATCCCCTCAAGCCTTGCCGCACGCAGGGATCCTGTTGTCGCCCTGCGGACAGAATAACGCCCCTGACCGTCCCGGAAGCTTTCACCGGGACGGTTTTTTCCCCGAATTTGACGGTTTTTGAAAACAATGCTATAATCTGCCCATCCGACCAAACCCTGACAGGAGCCTCTATCGCCATGAACAGTCCCCTTTCCGCGCTGCTTGCCGGGAGCCGGCAAAGCGTATCCGATATGATCCGCGGCATTGCCCATGTCTGCCGGGAACTCCCCCCGCGCAGCCCCGGAAGCGACGGCGAGCGGGAAGCGGCCCGGTATTTTGCCTCCGTCCTCCGGTCCTCGTGCGGCTGCCGGACAGTGCAGACCGAGTCGTTCACGGAGCATCCCGGCGCGTTTTACGGGTATCTCTATTTCTCTGCAGCGCTGGATCTGCTGTGCGCGGGGACGTTTTTCTTCAGCCCGTGGCTGTGCATCGTGTTCGGGACGTCTGCCGTGCTGCTGATGCTGCTTCAGTTCATCCTCTACCACGAGATCGTGGATCCCTTCTTCCCCGTGCGCGAGGGGACGAACGTGACAGCCGTCCGGCCGTGCAGCGGCACATGCCGACGGCGGGTGTTTTTCAACGGCCACATCGACGCTGCATGGGAGTGGCCGCTCAACTATCATTTCGGCGGCGTTGTGTTTGAAGCGCACAGCGTGGGCGCCACGCTCGGCGTTCTGCTCTTCCTGGCGCTGGCCGTCGGCACGCTGTGCGGCGCAGGCGCATGGACGCGGACGGCCGGGCTGGCCGGACTGATCTTCGTCCCCTTCTGGATTGGGCTGATCTTCCTTCGGGACAGGCGGCGCGTGGTGGACGGTGCAAATGACGATCTGACCGGCTGCTATATGGGTCTGGCATTGCTGCAGGCCATGGA
>CADCOJ010000080.1 GCA_902803075.1 Oscillospiraceae bacterium
CTGCGCGATGTGTCGCTGCATGTGACCGAGCAGGGCACCGACAGCTTCAATGTCGCCGGACGCGGCGAGATGCACCTGTCCATCCTCATCGAGACCATGCGCCGCGAGGGGTATGAATTCCAGGTCTCCACGCCGCATGTGCTCACCAAACAGATCGACGGCAAGCTCTGCGAACCCATCGAGCGCATGGTGGCGGACGTCCCCGAGGCGTCTGTCGGTGCGGTGATCGACAAGATCTCCCAGCGCAAGGGCGAGCTTGCCTCCATGACTCCGGTAGGCAGCCGGATGCGGCTGGAATTCCTGGTGCCGACGCGCGGCCTGTTCGGCTACCGCAGCGATTTCCTCACCGACACGCGCGGCGAAGGCATCATGGCCTCGACGCTCGACAGCTACGCCCCCATGAAGGGCGAGATCCCGCGCCGGCTCACCGGCTCGCTCATCGCCTTTGAAGCGGGCGAAAGCTGCGCGTACGGTCTCGGCGGCGTGCAGGACCGCGGCTCGTTCTTCATCGGCCCGGGCGTGGAGGTCTACGCCGGGATGATCGTCGGCATCTGCAACCGCAACGAGGATATGACCGTCAACGTCTGCAAGAAAAAGCAGCTGACCAACATGCGTGCCGCAGGCTCCGACGCCGCCATCCGCCTCACGCCGCCCACGGTCCTTTCCCTGGAGCAGTGCCTGGAATATCTGGCGGACGACGAGCTGCTTGAGGTCACGCCCAAGAGCCTGCGCATGCGCAAGCGCGAGCTCGATCACGCCGCGCGGATGCGTGCGCTGATGAAGTCCCGGCAGTGACGCCCCGCCGCCTGCGTGAAAAAGCCTCTTGTGCTTTGCCGCCGGATGGGGTAAAATACAGGATAAGCAGCATTCCCGCAGGCCGTTTCAGACAAGGAGGGATTTTATGATCCGCATGCATACGGACCTTGGTCAGATCGCCGTTGACAACGCCGTCTACACCAACATCGCCGGCTACGCCGCAACCAACTGCTTCGGCGTCAAGGGCATGGTCGTGCGCTCCGTGACGGACGGGCTTGTGCACCTTCTGCGCCGCGAGGCGATGGGCAGGGGCGTCAAGGTCACGTTCTTTGAAAACAATCAGATCGCGATCGATCTGCACATCATGGTGGACAAGGGTGTCAATCTCAGTGCCATTGCCTCCTCCATCGTCAGCGAAGTGCGCTATTTTGTCACCAAATCCACAGGCACAGAGGTCTGTGCCGTGAACGTCTTTGTCGACTCCATCACGGTCGACTGATTTTGCGCGTTCAGGCGCAGTACGGAGGTGTTCCACTTGATCCAGAAAATGGACGGCGAGCTGTATCGCCGGATGCTGCTCTCCGCAGCGGCAGCCATTGACTTAAACAGACAGAAGATCAACGAGCTCAATGTATTCCCCGTTCCGGACGGCGACACCGGCACCAACATGAGCATGACGCTCTCGGCCGCCTGCACCGATCTGCAGCGGCAGGGCGCGCTGACGCTCACCCGCGCCGCAGACGTCACCGCCTCCGCGCTCCTGCGCGGTGCGCGCGGCAACTCCGGCGTTATCCTTTCGCTCCTGTTCCGCGGCTTCTCCAAGGCGCTCAAGGGCAAAACAGAGGCCGACGGCTCCGACTTTGCCGACGCGCTCACAGCGGGCGTCGAGGCAGCCTACAAGGCGGTCATGAAGCCCGCCGAGGGCACGATCCTGACCGTCTCCCGCCTGACCGCCGACGCCGCGCGCGACCTGGCCGCGGAGTCCTCCGAGGTGGAATATGTGCTCTCCGGAGCGCTCCCCGTGGCGCGGACCGCGCTGGAGAACACCGTCAACCAGAACCCCGTGCTCAAGAAGGCCGGCGTTGTGGACGCGGGCGGCATGGGCTTTGTCCGCATTCTGGAGGGCATGCTCGCAGCCGTGCAGGGCAATGATCTTGTCTGCGGCGAGCAGGCCGAGGTGAAAGAGGAGGCCGATTTCTCCAGCTTCGACACGGAGGACATCACCTTCGCCTTCGACACCGTTTACATCGTCCGCAAAAAACCCGACGTCGTCTCGCTGGACCCGCTGCGCGAGTACCTTTCCAGCATCGGAGACAGCCTTGTCATCGGCGAGGACGACGAATCGTTCAAGGTGCACGTGCACACCAACATCCCCGGCGACGCGCTCACGGAGTCGCAGAAATACGGCACGCTGGAGCTTGCAAAGATCGAGAACATGCGCATGCAGCACGACGATCTTGCCGCCGGGCGCAAGGCCCGTTCGACCGACGATCTGGAATCTGTCGAGCAGGAGCTTGAGGCGGAGCAGACGCCGGCAGCGCCGGAGAAGCGCTACGGCTGCGTGGCCGTCTGCGCGGGAAACGGACTGGCCTGCGTGTTCCGCGACCTGGGCGTGGACGCCATCATTGAGGGCGGTCAGACCATGAACCCCTCCACCGAGGATATCCTCTGCGCGGTGGAAAAGACGCCGGCGGAGATCGTCTTCGTCCTGCCGAACAACAAAAACATCATCATGGCCGCGCAGGCCGCGGCCGGGCTCGCCACCCGGCGCGTGATCGTCATCCCGTCAAAGACCGTGCCGCAGGGCATTTCCGCCATGCTGAGCTTCGACCCGGACGAGAGCCCGGAGGCCAACGAGGCCGCTATGACCGCATGCCTGGAGAACGTGCTGACCATGCAGATCACCTATGCCGCCCGCGATTCCGACTACGACGGCTTTGACATCCACGCGGGAGACTATCTCGGCCTGTGCGGCAGCCAGCTCTTCGGCACCACCCGTCAGCTGGACCAGATGCTCGAGCGCATGGCCGAAAAGATCGCTGAGGAAGGGCGCGAGTTCGTCAACATCTTCTATGGCGCGGACGTCTCCGAGCAGGACGCCGAGCAGGCGCTGGCTCTGTTCCGGGCGCATCTGCCCGAGGCGGAGCTGAACCTGGTGAGCGGCGGCCAGCCGATCTACTATTATCTGATCTCCGCAGAATGAACCCGGATCACCCGGACACTTGCAAAACGCCCTGCTGCTGTGCAGCAGGGCGTTTTGATCTGCGCAAAAAAGGGCCGGAGCAGCGCTCCGGCCCTTCTGCTTTTCGGTTGTTGATTTGCAGGAAGATCAGTCGAACAGGCAGTAATCTTCGCCCGAACCCGGCGTATCTTCCGAGCAATGCAGACCGCTCGCAGTGATGATCTCTTCCACAGAGAAGCGGATCACCTCAAATTTCGGAGCCTCAAATTCCTTTTTCATCCGTCTCACTTCCTTACTCAATACAGATTTTCTCTGCTGTGCGGCAGCTGCGGGTGGAATTCCGCTCCGCGCGCGGTCCAATGCAGAGGCATAGCGTGGGGCTACCCCTGCTATGCTTGATTCTTCGTTACTTATGTTAACACTATCTTTTCCGTTCGTCAAGTATCCGAAAAAAAATTTTTTTCAAATATTTGACTTGTTTTGCCTGTTTTCTTCGGTGATATGCGCATGGTTGTTGATGTGGTCGATGCAGTAGCAGTAATACCCGCTGCATTTGGAGCAGTAGCGGAACTCAAGGTTCGGATAATCGGTGTCCGTCCGGCCGCAGACAGTGCATTTGTGGCGGTAGGGCCGCTCGCCCGTTTTGGAGCGGTAGCCGTCCGCCCAGTGGACGTTTGGCCTGCGGACGGCGGCACGCCAGCTTTGCCGGCGGCGGTTCATGGACGCCGGCAGCAGGTTGCGGATGTCGCGGCCGAAAAACAGCAGGTAGTTCATGATGGGCACGATGGGCAGGAGCCAGGCAAAGGACAAGAAGCCATAGGAGCCCATATACAGCGCCGACATCAGAACCGTCAGGGCCAGGTCGAACCATGCGAGGTATTTGATCTTCACCGGGATGATGAAGAACAGCAGCATGCGCATCTCCGGCGCAAGCGTGGCCACGGCAAGGAAGATGCTCAGGTTCAGCGCCACCGCCGACACGCCGCTGCCGATGATGAGTCCGAACAGATCCGTCAGCAGCAGGCCGGTCAGATAATACAGGTTGAAGCGGAACGAGCCCCACGAGCTCTCCAGAAGCCGGCCGAACTGATAATAGACGAACAGGGAGATCATCGCAAGGATCATCTGCACGCCGGACACATCCAGCAGATACGTCAGAACATAGGAGAACAGCCGCCAGACCTCTCCGCGGAGGATGCCCGCACGGCTGAACGTCAGCGCGCCGTAGACCAGGCGGCTGGGGTCGATGGCCGTCAGCACATAGACGAGCACATTCCCGATGCCGATCCACATCATCAGGTTGGGGATCCCCTTATTTCTGTTCCTGAGGCAAAAGCGCTCAAAGCGTTTGCGCAGCTCCTTCATTTTGCATCCCGCCTTCCGTGCATCTGGCTCTCTTGCAGCCATTATAGCGGCTGCCGCGCGAAAAATCACCAACATTCTGTAAATTTTCAGAAAAAAACCACCCGGCGGA
>CADCOJ010000081.1 GCA_902803075.1 Oscillospiraceae bacterium
CCTCCAGGAGCATCGCGCGCATATATTCCGCACAGGTCAGATCCTCCAGCGTCACGCGCTGATTCTGATACCCCATGCACCCGAAGCTGACGCGCCGGGGCGACAGCCTGCGGATATATTCCACGGTCGCGCGGGCATTGACGAGCGCGGCCAGCAGGATCCGCTGGGCATGCACCGCCGCCTCAACGCCCTGGGTCCCGGCGCTTGTGGTGTGGAGGATACGCCTGCCGCGCAGATCCGCCGTTTCGATCTCCGCGGGGGAGTTTCCGAAGTCGAAGCCCTCCGCCTTTCTTCCCTTCCGCTCGCCCGCGAGCAGATACTCCGGGTGGGCGTTCCGGAGCGCATAAGCCTCCTCCAGGGCGGCAACGGGATAGATCCGCTCCGCACCGCGCCAGTAGGCAAAGCTCTCAAACGTATAGGCGCGGAACACGTCGATAACGACGGCAACGCCCTCCGCGCGGGCTGCGCCAGCGGTCAGATGGTCGATGGTGATTTCCATGATTCGGACGGTTTTCCTTTCCTGCCAGTGTAATTTTATCCGGTGCAGCGGGAAGATCGCTGTTGCAAAACAGCGCAAAACGTCGTACAATGTGCACCGTATGGGACGAGCTTTCGTCCAAGCTGTTCTCGGGAGGGGCCTGCTTTGTATATCAACTACCACTGCCACACCGCGCGCTGCGGTCACGCCGACGTCTGCGGCGATGAGGAATATGTCCGCCGGGCCGTGGATAACGGCTTTTCGATCCTCGGCTTTTCCGACCACACGCCGTGGCCCTACCGCACCGCGGGCTATGCCCCCCGCGGCACGCGCATGGACGTGGCCGAGCTGGAGGGCTATGTCCGCTCCATCCGCTCCCTGCAGGAGACATGGGGCCATGTTATCCGGCTGTATGTGGGGCTGGAGTGCGAATACTACCCCGATTACCTTCCCTGGCTGAGGCGCACCGTGCAGGAGCAGGGGCTCGACTTTCTGATCCTCGGCAACCACTGGCCGCTCACCGACGAGACGGGCGCGCGCGGCTTCGCCGGCGCGACCGAACCGGAAGCCGTCACGCAATACGGCGCGCTCACCGTGCGCGGCATGCAGACGGAGCTGTTCCGCTATCTTGCGCATCCCGACATCGTGTTCTGCAGCTATCCGTCCTTTGACGCCGCCTGCGAGCAGGCTTCGCTTTCCATCTGCCGTGCGGCCAAAGCGCTGGATCTGCCGCTGGAATACAACCTTTACGGCGTGGACAAGATGGAGCGCGGCATCGTGCGCGGGATCGGATATCCGCTGGAAGCGTTCTGGCAGATCGCCGCAGCGGAGGGCTGCACCGCCATTGTCGGGCTCGATGCGCACCGTCTGACGCAGTTTGACCGCCCCACACGCTTCGATGAAGCAAAGACATACCTGCGCGGGCTCGGCATGCGGGTGCTTGATGCGCTGCCCGGCCTGGACGCGTTCCCGAAGCCGTAAGCGTTTCCTCCCGGATGATCCCATCCGGGAGGGTTTTTTATTTGCTCCAGCGCTCGATGAGCGCCTCGATCTGGGATGTGAATTTTGCCAGCTCCTTGTTCGGCCGTTCCCTGCAGGCGTTTGCCACCATGACAAGCTTCTGTGCGGCGGCGATGAGCGCGTTGAAGATGCTCCGCTTGCGTGCGCTGCCCTTGAGCTCGATCTTCTTCCCTTCCGGGAACTCCGTCAGCAGGCCGGCGGCAAGGTCGAACTGCGCGCCGCTGAACGGAGCGATCGCCGTGTAGCCCTCCGACTGCAGCAGCGCCTCGAACGCTTCGCAGCCGCCGTCGTCGCCGTGGTTTACGAAGACGACACGCGGCTTCTCGGCAAAGCCATGCACCCAGTTGAGCAGGCCCTGCCGGTCGGCGTGGCCGCTGGTCCCGTGGAGAATGCTGATCTCGGCGTTTACGGCGATATCCTCCCCGAAGAGGCGGACCTCCTTCGCGCCGTCCAGGATCGACCGGCCCAGCGTCCCGCTGGCCTGATAGCCGGCAAAGAGCACCGTGTTCTCCGCCTTCCAGAGATTGTGCTTCAGATGGTGGCGGATCCGGCCGGCGTCGCACATGCCGCTGGCCGATAGGATCACCTTGGGGCGTGCATCGGCATTCAGCGCCTTGGATTCCTCTGAGGTGAAGATCAGCGTCAGATCCGGGCACCAGATGGGGTTCGTGCCGCTCTGGAACACCTTCCGCGTCTCCTCGTTGAAGCAGTCCAGCCCGCACTGGAGGAACACGGAGGTCGCCTCCTCGGCAAGGGGGCTGTCCAGAAAGACCGGGAAGCCGTCATGGCCGGAGACAAGGTGCTTCTGCTTGATCTCGCGCAGCAGGAACAGCAGCTCCTGCGTCCTGCCCACGGCAAAGGACGGAATGATGACGCTGCCGCCCCGGTCAAAGGTGCGCTGCAGCACCTCCGCCAGCTCCGGCAGGACGTCCTTGGGCCGGTCGTGCAGGCGATTGCCGTAGGTCGATTCGACCACGAGATAGTCCGTCTGCTCCACTGTCTGCGGATCCTGCAGCAGCGGCAGGCCGGTGTTTCCGACGTCGCCGGAAAAGACGATCTTCTTCTCCGTCTGCCCCTCGCTGAGCCAGAGCTCGATGCAGGCTGCGCCAAGCAGGTG
This sequence comes from Oscillospiraceae bacterium, assembly GCA_902803075.1. Taxonomy (GTDB): domain Bacteria; phylum Bacillota; class Clostridia; order Oscillospirales; family Oscillospiraceae; genus CAG-170. Next base: position 2,616 of record CADCOJ010000081.1, read on the forward strand.
CCCTACATTTGTAAATCGCACGCGCACGCCGTCTGCGATCTGGCTGACCGCGCCGTAGCTGCACGGATGGAACAGTGAGGCGGCTGTCTGCGCGTCCTCGACGGTATAGAGCGGCTCCACCGGCGCATCGCCCGCACGCTCGGCCTTGCGCGTTTTCCACTCTGCCTCGGACTGCTGGATGTTCGCCGAGTCGCGCAGCATCACGTCGGCCAGGCTGCAGGTGGCGGGCGTGGCATAGATCGCACCCCGGAAGCCGTCCCTGCAGAGCTTCGGCAGAAGCCCCGAATGGTCGATATGCGCATGCGTCAGAAAGACTGCGGTGATGAGATTGGCCGCCACGGGCAGCGGGACGTTTTCATAGACGTTGATGCCCTGTTCCATGCCGCAGTCGACCAGATAATACGCCCCGCCGACCTCCAGCAGCGTACAGCTGCCGGTGACCTCATGGGCCGCACCGATGAACGTGAGATTCATGCAGTATCCTCCTTCACAATGCCCCGCCCGGCGGGGCATTTGTTGCATTTTAACCGAAGATATGCTATTCTGGCAGAAACGGATCCATTCAGCAGAGGCGGTGACACGCATGAGCGCCAGAAAAGCCAAAACAACAAAAAAGAAAATCGTTTCCGCGGCATGGAAGCTCTTTTTTGAACAGGGCTACGACAACACCACGGTCGATGACATCGTTGAGGAATCCGCGACCTCCAAGGGGTCGTTCTACCACTATTTTGAGGGCAAGGACGCGCTTTTGAGCTCGCTGTCGTTTCTCTTCGACGAACGCTATGAAGAGCTGATGCCGCAGCTCGACGACGGGATGGACAGCGTGGAAAAGCTGCTGTATCTCAACCGCGAGCTCTTTACGACCATTGAGACGACCGTCTCCCTGGAGCTGCTGGCGCGTCTGTTCTCCTCCCAGCTCATCACCAAGGGCGAGCGCCATCTGCTCGACCACACCCGCGTGTATTACCGCGTGCTGCGCCAGATCATCCAGCAGGGCCAGCAGCGCGGCGAGATCCGGACCGACCGGACCGTGGGCGAGCTCTCCAAGCTCTATGCCATGCTTGAGCGCGGGCTCATGTACGACTGGTGCATCTGCAGCGGCGACTATTCGCTCAAATCCTACGCCGCCTCCGTGATGCCCACGCTGCTGGCGTCCTTCCGACCGGAAGCTTAACGCGCCGCGCGCCGCGCGCGCTGGGCCAGCGCCTGCTCAAGTTTGGCCGTCAGCCGCGTGAACAGCCGGAATGCAGAAAATGCCAGCAGCCCCAGAACCCCGAGGATCAGCACGCCCCCGGCATCCAGCGCGGTCAGCGTGAAGAGCTGCGGGAATGCAAAATAACACACGAAGAACGCAGCCGTCAGCAGGACCATCATCACCGCGCGCAGACGGTTGAGCGGCTTCGCCGTTTCATAGACCATCATCAGCCCCACGATGCCCATAACGCCCGTGCAGAGCGTGCTGAGCGCAGACTCATCCAACCGGAAGGCAAGGTAAAACAGCATCACGCCCACCACAAGCGCCAGATCCGTCATAGCCGCGGGCAGCGCCCGGAAGATAACATTGTGCAGGAACCGCCCGCTCACACGCCGTTCGTTCGGCTCCATCGCCAGGATGAACGACGGGATGCCGATCGTCAGACCGTTGACCAGCGTCAGCTGCGCCGGGGAATACGGATACGGCAGTGTGAACACAAGCGTCAGGATCGACAGGACGAACGTAAAGATATTTTTGACCAGATACAGCGACGCGCTGCGCTCGATGTTGTTGATCACGCGGCGGCCCTCCGCCACCACCGACGGCATGCTGGAAAAGTTGGAATTCAGCAGCACGATGTGCGACGCCTGACACGCCACGTCGCTGCCCGAGGCCATGGCCACCGAGCAGTCCGCCTCCCGCAGCGCAAGCACGTCGTTGACGCCGTCGCCCGTCATGGCGACCGTATGCCCGGCAGCCTTCATGGCCTGCACGAGCTTCTTTTTTTGCTCCGGCACCACGCGGCCGAACACGGTCTGCTCCAGCGCGGCCTGCGTCAGCGCCGCGTCCGTGGTCAGCTCGCGCGCATCGACGCTCCGCTCCGTGCCGGGTATGCCTGCGCGGCGGGCGACCTCGCTGACGGTGACGGGGTTGTCGCCCGAGATCACCTTGACCTGCACGCCCTGCTCGGCAAAATAGGCAAACGTTGCCGGCGCCTCCCGCCGGATCTTGTTGGCCAGCAGGATCAGTGCCAGCGGCATCATGGGTGCCGTGAGCGCCTCGTCGTCCAGCGCGCCGTCATAGAGCGCAAGCAGCAGCACGCGGCAGCCCTTCGCAAAATAAGCGTCGCAGATGGCAAGCAGCCGCTCGCGCTCCGGGTGGCCGTCCAGCAGCACGTCCGGCGCGCCAAGCAGATATGTCTCGTCCTCATGGAACGACACGCCGCCGTATTTTTTTGCGGACGTGAACGGCAGGGCCTGCTCCGCCTGCTGATAGACCTTGCCGGTGAAATAGCGCTTGAGCGCGGCCATGGTGTCGTTGTCGCCCTGCATGGCGTAGACGTAGTCCGCCATGATCATGCGGATATCGTCGCGGACATAACGGTCCTCCTGCAGCAGGACGACGTCCTCCACGGTCATTTTCGGCTCCGTGATGGTGCCGGTCTTGTCCACGCAGAGCGTGTCCACGCGCGCAAGCGTCTCGATGCAGTCCATGTCATGCACAAGCGTGCGGCGGTTGGCCAGGCGGATCACGCTTGCCATAAGCGCAAGGCTCGTCAGCAAATACAGCCCTTCCGGGATCATGCCGATGAGCGCGCCCACCGTTGAGGTGACGGCGCGCGGGATCTCCCGGTGGAGCCAGAACGCTTCCTTGACGAACATCACCGCCCCCAGCGGAATGACCAGGAGGCCGATCCATTTGATCAGGCTCGTGAGCGCGCGCATCATCTCGGATTTGGGCGGCCCGCCGGCGCGCTTGGCCTCAATGGTCAGGCGCGAAACAAACGAATCCTCACCCACGGCCGTCAGCCGCGCGCGGCATGCGCCGCCCACCACATAGCTTCCGGAAAGCAGGCTGTCGCCGGCCTTTTTGACGATCTCGTCCGCCTCGCCTGTGACGAGCGACTCATTGACGCGGCACTCCCCGTCCGCCACAACTGCGTCGGCGCAGATCTGATCCCCGGCGGAAAAAACGCAGATGTCGTCGCGCACGAGCTCTGCCGCAGGCAGCTTCTGCACCTGTCCGTCGCGCACGGCCTCCACCCTTGGGGCGGTAAGGATGCGCAGCGCGTTCAGCTTCTTCTGGGCGCGCAGATCCTGCACAATGCCGATGAGCGTGTTGCAGATCACCGTGCCCATGAACGTCAGGTTCAGCCACTGGTTGACCGCAATGACACAGCCGGCCAGGATGAAAAAAATCAGGTTGAAATATGTGAAAACATTTTCCGCAACGATCTGCCGTGCGGTCTTTCCGGGCGGGTCCACCTGCGTGTTGCCCCAGCCGCCCGCAAGGCGCTCCTGCGCCTGCGCAGAGGAGAGGCCCTGCTCCGGATCTGCCGGGAAAACGGGGATCTGCGCGCGCGCAGGCCGCTCCGGCGCTTTCTGTTTTCTCTTCAGGAACGTGATTGCCACGGGAGATACCTCCGAACGGATTCTCTGTCCTTTCTATCATAGCACATTTTCCTCAGGATTCGTGAACAAATTGCATATTTTTCCTCAGGCTTCCAAAAAACACGCGCCGCCGGCAGCCGGTCTCCCCGCTGCACACGCAGAAAATCCTGCAATATCGAACAGCTGTTCATGATCGTCGAACAAAAAAGCTTGTCTGCGGCGCGTTTCTGCGCTAAAATAAAAAAGCAGATTTGTTTTTATCGGTCGTGATACTTTCACGAGAATCATGGAGGGTCCGATATGAAAAAACTGATGATCGCCGCCGTTTGCCTGGCGCTGCTGATGACTGCTCTGTCCGGCTGCGCGGCCGCGCCCGCGGCAGACGGGCAGAAGGAGCTGATCGTTTTTGCCGCGGCGTCCATGACGGAGACGCTGACTGAGCTGAAGGCCGCTTTTGAGACGGCCCATCCCGGCGTTACGGTGGTCTGCAATTTTGATTCCTCCGGCACGCTGAAGACGCAGATCGCCGAAGGCGCCGCGTGCGACGTGTTCATTTCCGCCGCGCCGAAGCAGATGAACCAGCTTGACGCCGCCGCGTCCGCCGAGTCCAACCCGGACGGGCTGGACTTCGTGCTGTCCGAGTCGCGCTTCGACCTGCTGGAAAACAAGGTCGCGCTGGCCGTTCCCGATGGGAACCCGGCGGGCATCGGCTCCTTTGACGCGCTGGCTGAGCGGCTGAAAAGCGGCGAGGTCCTGCTGGCCATGGGCAACGCGGACGTACCTGTCGGGCAGTACACGGAAAAGATCCTTTCCTACTATTCGCTCGACGAGCAGGCGCTGGCCTCAGCCGGCTGCATCACCTACGGCTCGAACGTCAAGGAGGTCACCACGCAGGTGAAGGAGGCCGCCGTTGACTGCGGCATCATCTATCAGACCGACGCCTTCTCCGCCGGGCTCACCGTTGCAGACACCGCAACGGCCCGGATGTGCGGCCAGGTGCTCTATCCCGCCGCTGCGCTCAAGGGCGCCCGGCAGCCGGAGCTGGCACAGGCGTTCCTGGATTTTCTGAAATCGCCGGAGGCCTCCGCAGTCTTTTCCGCCGTCGGCTTCACGCCGCTGGCCGGCTGAAAAACCCTCCCGGGCAAGGCTGGACGACCTTGCCCGGGAGGTATTTGAGGAGTATGATATGGACTGGTATCCCCTGCTCAATTCCCTGCGCATCGCAGCCATCAGCGCCGTCGCCGTCTTTTTTCTCGGCATCGCGGCGGCCTACTATATTGCCCGGCTCCCGCGCACTGTCAAGGGCGTGCTGGACGTGCTGCTGACACTGCCGCTGGTGCTGCCGCCCACGGTCGTGGGCTATCTGCTGCTGCTGGTGCTGGGGCCGCGCCGTCCGGTCGGCGCGTGGATGCTGCAGACATTCGGCGTGCGGATGACCATGACGTGGTGGTCGGCCGTGTTCGCCGTGAGCGTGGTCGGGTTTCCGCTCATGTATCGCACGGCGCGCGGCGCGTTCGAGGCCTTTGACGAAACGCTGGCTGCCGCCGGGCGGACGCTCGGCCTCTCCGACCGGTATATCTTCTGGCGCATCCGCATGCCGGCGTGCCGCCAGGGCATTGCCGCGGGCGTTGTGCTCTCGTTTGCGCGGGCGCTGGGTGAATACGGCGCGACGAGCATGGTCGCCGGTTATACTCCGGGCCGCACTGCCACCGTCGCCACCGAGGTCTACCAGCTCTGGCGCATCGGCAGCGACCGGCTGGCCCTGCGCTGGGTACTCATCAACATCACGATCTCCGCCGCAGTCCTGATGGCGGTCAATCTGCTTGAGCGCCGGACACGGCGCACAGCCGGGAGGGCTCCGCATGGCGCTTGAAGTCATGATCCGCAAACAGCTCGGCGCGTTCCGGCTCGATGTGCAGTTCTGCACGCAGGACCGGCCGCTTGCGCTGCTCGGCGCGTCCGGCAGCGGCAAGAGCATGACGCTCAAGTGCATCGCCGGGATCGAGCGGCCGGACGAGGGGCGTATCGTGCTCAACGGCCGCACGCTGTTTGACAGCGCGCGGCATATTGACCTCCCGCCGCAGAAGCGGCGCGTGGGGTATCTGTTCCAGCAGTATGCGCTCTTCCCCAACATGACGGCCGCGCAGAATATCCTCACGGGGCTGCACGCCTGCCCGCGCGGGGAGCGCCAGGCGCGTCTGCAGGAGCTGCTGCGCACGTTCCGCCTGGAGCAGGCGGCGCAGCTGCGTCCCCGCCAGCTCTCCGGCGGCCAGCAGCAGCGCACGGCGCTGGCACGGATCCTGGCCAGCGAGCCGGAGGCGCTGCTGCTGGACGAGCCGTTTTCCGCACTGGACAGCTCGCTGCGCTGGCAGCTGGAGCTGGAGCTGCTGGATATGCTCGACACGTTCCGCGGCGAGGTGCTTTTTGTTTCGCACAGCCGCGATGAGGTCAGCCGCTTGTGCAGGAGCGTCTGCGTCCTGACGGACGGACGTTCCGAGCCTGTGACCACGGTCCCGGAGCTGATGGCCGCGCCGCGGACGCTCTCCGGCGCGCAGATCTCCGGCTGCAAAAATATTTCCGCCTGCACCCATACAGGCGGTCACAGCGTATTCTGCGCGGATTGGGGCGTCAGCCTGGCCTGCGCGGAGCAGGCGCGCCCGGAGCACCGTTTCGCCGGCGTCCGCGCGCACGCCTGGCGCATCTCAGCCCTGCCCGCGGAAGGTGCATTCCCCTGCCGTGCGGTGCGCGTGCTGGACAACGTGTTTTCCGCCATCGTCATGCTCTCCACCCCTGCCGGCAGCAGCGGGCCGCACCTGCTGCGCGCGGAGCTGCCGAAGGAAGCATGGGCCGCGCTGGCCGATGCGGAAACGCTCTATCTCACCTGCCCGCCGGAGCAGGTCCTGCTTCTGACGGGAGGTGGCGAACCGTGAACGATACATTCGGGCGGCCGATCGACTATCTGCGTCTGTCGGTCACCGATCTTTGCAACTATCGCTGCATCTACTGCATGCCTGAGGAGGGCGTATGCAAGCGCCCGCACGCGGAGATCCTCTCCATTGAGGAGCTGGCTGAGATCGCCCGGGCCGCCGTGCAGTGCGGCATCCGCAAGATCCGCCTGACAGGCGGCGAGCCGCTGGTACGGCGCGGGATCCTGGCGCTGTGCCGCACGCTGCGCGCGATCCCGGAGCTGCGGGAGCTCACCATGACCACCAACGGCAGTCTCCTGCCGCAGATGGCAGGCGAGCTGAAGGCCGCAGGGCTCGACCGGCTGAATATCAGCCTGGACACGCTCGATCCGGCGCGCTTTGCCGCCGTCACGCGCACGGGCCGTCTGGAGGACGTGCTGCGCGGGCTGGACGCGGCGGAACGGGCAGGCTTCCGCGGCACGAAGCTCAATGCCGTTCTTCTGAGCGCGGAACCGGCGGACATCCGTCCGCTGGCCGAGCTGACGCGCACGCGCGGCATATCCGTGCGGTTCATTGAGCTCATGCCAATGAGGCAAAGCCTGACGCTGCCGGAGCGCTGCTTCGTGGGCGCGGAATATGTGCTGCGCGCCCTGCCGGAGCTCATCCCGGAGGGGACCGACGGCGTCGCCGCGCTGTACCGCCTGCCGGGCGCGGCGGGAACGGTCGGTCTGATCCGTCCGATGAGCTGCAGCTTCTGCAGCCGGTGCAGCCGCATCCGTGTGACGGCGGACGGAATGCTCAAGCCGTGCCTGCATTCCGCGGACGAGATCCCGCTGCGCGGCCTGCACGGCGAGGCGCTCCGGCGCGCCATCCAAAGCGGGATCCTGCGAAAGCCCGCGCAGCATACGCTCGGCCGCACGCACGGCAGTCAGGCGCGCAGGGAAATGAATGAGATCGGAGGATGAGCATGGACTTTTCCCATTTCAATGAACAGGGCCGCGCCCGCATGGTGGACGTGAGCGAAAAGGAAGCCTCCTTCCGCACGGCCATGGCCGGCGGACGCGTGCGGATGCGTCCGGACGTCGTGGAGGCGATCCGCACGGGCGGCGTCAAAAAGGGCGATGTGCTTGCCGTTGCGCAGGTCGGCGCCATTATGGCCGCAAAACGCACCTTTGAGCTGATCCCCATGTGCCATCCGCTGCTGCTGAGCGGCGTGGACGTCTCCTTCCGGCTGGAGGAGGACGCCGTTGAGATCTGCGCGCAGGTGCGCTGCAAGGGTGAGACCGGCGTCGAGATGGAGGCGCTGAACGCCGTCACGGCGGCTGCGCTCACGATCTACGACATGTGCAAGGCGCTGCAGCGCGACATGGAGATCACCGACATCCGTCTGCTGGAAAAAACCGGCGGAAAAAGCGGGACATTCCGAAGGGAGGAAGCATGATGGCACAGGTCCTGGCCGTCTGCATCAGCACGCGCAAGGGCGTCCGGAAGAACGCCGTGCCTGAGATCACCGTCCGCTGCGGCCACGGCATCGAGGGCGACGCGCATGCCGGTGCGTGGCACCGGCAGATCAGCCTGCTTGCGCAGGAGAGCATCGACACCATGCGCGCGCGGGGGCTGACGCTCACTGCGGGCGCGTTTGCGGAAAACATCGTGACCGAGGGCATCGCACTCAAAACGCTCCCTGTGGGGACGCTCCTGCGTGTCGGCCCGGCGCTGCTGCGCGTCACGCAGATCGGCAAGGAATGCCACAACGACTGCGCGATCAAAAAATCCGCCGGCATCTGCGTCATGCCCACCGACGGCATCTTTGCCGTCGTCGAGCAGCCCGGCGTGATCCGCGCGGGCGACGCCATCACCATCGAGGAGGAACAGCCATGAAGCGGATCAAAACCGAGCAGGCCGTGGGGCATGTGCTCTGCCACGACCTCACGCAGATCATTCCCGGGCAGTACAAAGGCGCGCGCTTCCGCAAGGGGCATATCGTGACCGCCGAGGACATTCCGGTCCTGCTGGCCATGGGCAAGGAGCATCTGTATGTCTGGCAGATGCAGGAGGGGATCGTCCATGAAAACGACGCCGCGGCGCGGCTCTGCGCGCTCTGCCGGGGCGAACACATGCGTGCGGGCGACGTGCGCGAGGGCAAGATCGAGCTGTTTGCCGAGATCGACGGTCTGTTCCAGGTGGACAGCGCACGTCTGCGCGCCGTCAACGCCATGGAGGAGCTGATGATCGCCACACGGCACGGCAATGTGCCCGTGCACGCGGGCGACAAGCTCTGCGGTACGCGCATCATCCCGCTGGTCATTGAGGAAGAAAAGCTCCGTGCGGCAGAGGCTGCTGCAGGCCCCGCGCCGCTGCTGCGCCTGCTCCCCTACCGGCTGCGCACGGCCGCCGTCATCACCACGGGCAGCGAGGTGCTCTCCGGCCGCATTGCGGACAAGTTTACGCCGGTTCTGAAGGAGAAGCTTGCGCAGTATGGGATCTCCGTCATCTTCCACGCATATTCCGGCGACGGGAAGGCGCGCATCGCGGAGCTGATCGCCGCGGCGCGCGATTCCGGCGCGGAGCTGATCCTCTGCACGGGCGGCATGAGCGTCGATCCCGACGACAACACGCCCGGCGCCATCCGCATGAGCGGCGCACAGATCGTCACCTACGGCGCGCCGGTGCTGCCGGGGGCCATGTTCCTGCTCGGCTATTTCGACGACGGCACGCCCGTCATGGGCCTGCCGGGCTGCGTCATGTACGCAAAAACCACCGTATTTGACCTTGCGCTGCCCCGCGTTGCCGCCGGCGTGCGCATGGTCCGGGAGGATTTCATCGCCATGGGCGAGGGCGGGCTGTGCCTCGGCTGCGAGGACTGCCGCTGGCCCGTGTGTCCGTTCGGAAAGTGAGGTCATAAAACATGTTCACAGCAATGGTCATCACCGTCAGCGACCGCTCCTTCCGCGGCGAGCGGCCGGACGCAGCCGGTCCGGCCGTCGCGGCGCTGCTGAAGGACGCGGGCTATACGCTCCTTCCCCCGCAGATCGTTCCGGATGAGCTGGAGGCGATCCGCGATGCGCTGCTTGCAGCCGTCCGGCAGGACGCCGCGCTCATCGTCACCACCGGAGGAACGGGCTTTGCCCCGCGCGACGTGACGCCGGAGGCGACGCTTTCCGTTGTGGAGAAACGCGCCCCCGGCATTCCGGAGGCGATGCGCGCCGCCTCCATGCAGATCACGCCGCGGGGCATGCTCTCGCGCGCAGAGGCCGGCATCCGCGGCAGGAGCCTTATCGTCAATCTGCCGGGCAGCCCGAAGGCCGCCGCAGAAAATCTGCAGGCCGTGCTCGGCGCGCTCGGCCACGGCCTCACGATGCTCCGGGAGGCCCCCATGGACTGCGCGCAGCTCCGTGACTGAACGCCCGGCCGTATCGGACCCGGCGCCCGGCCTGCGGAGCAGAAGCAGACACGCCAGATCGATCCAAGCGTTCAAAGGGAGCATTGCTATGCTTGCAGCGGACGCCTTCCGGTCAGATCTGCCGGGGCGATCAGCAGGCGCATCTTTTTCCGCTGCATGGTTCGACCTATAAAACAATTCTCCGTCTGTCAAATAACGGATTGACAGACGGAGAATCCTTTTTACAGTTCCTTTCCGGCATGGTGCTGCACAAGCCGCCGCAGGGGTGACGTTACCGTTGGATGCAGCCCGTTTGCGTCAAAAGACGCGTGTCACGGATGTGCGCGGCGGCGCCAGCTCAGGCTGTAGTCTGTGACTGACGGGGAGACGATATCCTCCCAGGAATCCATGGGGAAGCCCATCTCGGCAGGGGCCGGGCCGACAAATTCGCTCTTCGGCCCGCGGATGTCGATGACGCCGTCCGTGATGGTCACAATGGCATAGAGCGGATCGCGGTACGGCGCCACATAGCGCAGGTTCGGGAAGCGTGCGTCCGTCTGCGGGTCATAGCGCATCGTTTCATACGCCTCGCCCAGCCAGTAGTTGGACATGCTGTTGACGTTCCAGAACCAGGTATCCCCGATCCTGCAGACATTATCCTTGTGCAGGTGGCCGTTGGCGCTGAGGATCACCGGATGCGGCGCGGCGCGCAGGATGGCGTGGAGCGCCTGCCAGTTCTTCAGATCGCCCTGCCGGAGCATCTGGTGCGAAAACAGGACGCTCGGGGCCTGCGCCGCGCGCAGGTCCTGCTCCAGCCAGGCCAGCTCATGGTCCGGCAGATACGGCAGCGGCGCCGGCTTCCGGTCTGACCAGGTGAAATAGACGCCGTTGTCGTATGGAACGTATTTCCCGTCCACGAAGCAGTAGTTGGCGTCGAGCGCGACGAAGTGGATCCCGCCGCAGTCAAAAGAATAGTACGGCGCGTCCATGCCGTAGAAGCGGAGCATCTCGTCATGTGTGCACAGATCGAGATCATGGTTGCCGATGACCGAATAGGCCGGGCGCTCAAATTCCCGGAACATGCGGCGGATGGCGTCCTTGTCGGTATCCGCTGGGGCAGCCAGCGCGTTCCGGATGTTTACCGGCTGAAGCTCCGGGCTGCAGACGCACCTGCGGTTTTCATCGGGGTAGCAGAAATCGCCCAGCTGAATGATAAAATCGACGTCCGCCGCGCGGGCCGCGTCCAGAAATGCGCGCAGGCGGCGCGCGCAGTCGTGCATGATGTCCACATGCAGATCGGTAAAGATCCCGAACCGGACCTGTGTCATGCTGTCTGCCTCCTGTGTGTGATCGTTCCGGGCAATTATATCACACAGCATGCCCCGGCGCAACCGCAGGTTGACACTTCGCACGCGCAAGACGCTTGTAGCGGCGGCGTTTTTCAGCTATGATACAGGTACCGGAAACAGAAAGAGGTGCATCATCATGTCACTGGGAGAAACGCTGGCGCGGCTCCGGCGCGAGCAGAACCTCACGCAGGAGCAGCTTGCGGAGCTGCTGGGCGTCTCGCGCCAGGCCGTAAGCAAGTGGGAGAACGGGACCGCCCTGCCGGAAACGGAAAAACTGCTGCGGCTTGGGGATCTGCTCCACTGTTCAATGGACGAGCTGCTGCGCGGCCGGGCCGCGCCTGCCTCTGCCGGGCAGGCTGTGCTCCCCCTCCGCCCGTCGCACTTTGAACGCAGGAGCCGGATCACCGTCTGCGGGCTGCCGCTGTGGCATGTCAACATCGGCAGCGGACGCGCGGCGCGCGGGATCTTTGCCGTCGGTCTGAAGGCGACGGGCGTCGTGTCCGTGGGGATCTTTTCGGCGGGCGTCGTGTCTGTGGGCGTGCTGTCGCTGGGTGTGTTCGCGTTCGGCGTGCTGGCCGCCGGGCTTCTGGCCGGCGGCTCCCTTGCCCTTGGGCTGCTCGCATGCGGTGCCCTGTGCGCCGGGATCGTCAGCGCCGGCTCGCTGAGCGTCGGTTCGTTCTCCGTCGGGGCGATGGCCATCGGCCGGTATTTCGCGCTGGGTGACCACGCGCGGGCCTGGATCGCGCTCGGACGCTCGCAGGCCGTCGGGCGGATCTATCAGGCGCTCGGCCCCTTCAGCACATACGACATGCAGGCCGTGCGGGAGCTGCTGGAGCTGCACACACCCGCCGCCCTTACCTGGGCGAAGGACCTGATCCTGCTGTTCCTGTATGCGCGGCAGTAAGCAGCAAAACAAATCCGACATGCTTTGACAGGACGGCCGCCGCGGAAGCATCACGCTTCCGCGGCGGCCGCAGTCTGTCTTCTGTTATCCGTCCAGCGCGCCCGGGAACAGCGTCTCGATGGCGGCCTCGGCCGCCGCCTGCTCGGCGCGCTTTTTGCTGCTGCCGGAGCCTGCGCCGCAGGGCTGTCCGTTCAGGAGCACCCGGACGGAAAACTGCTTGTCGTGGTCCGGGCCGGACTCGCCGGTCAGCTCATAGTGCAGCACCTGGTCCTTTTTGCGCTGGACAAGCTCCTGCAGGGCGGTCTTATAATCGAAATTGTGCGGTCTCCCGGCCGGCATATCCGAGAGGATCAGCCGTTCGATGATGCCTTTTGCCGCAGCGAAGCCGCCGTCCATATAGCTGGCGGCAATCACGGACTCCATGGCGTCGGAGACGATGGAATCGCGCTCCCGGCCGCCGCCCTGGTCCTCCCCGTGTCCGAGCAGCAGGAAGCTGCCCAGCCGGATCGCGGCCGCAGCATGCGCGAGATTGCGCTCGCACACAAGGTCCGCACGAATACGCGTGAGCTCGCCCTCAGGCTTGTCCGGGAATTTCCGGTAGAGGCAGTCCGCCACCACGAAGCCCAGGATCGAATCGCCCAGAAATTCCAGGCGTTCGTTGTCCGCCAGGTGCTGCTCGCGGTTCTCATTGGCATAGGAGCTATGGGTCAGCGCGTTTTTCAGGAGCGACTTGTCCCGGAAGGTATAGCCCAGCCCCCGCTCCAGTTCACTCAGCATGCGCAGTCCCCCTCGGGAGCACCATGTGCTCCATATTGGCCGCCAGATCGGAGGCCAGGTCCGCCTGGGCAGCCTGCGCCGCCTGCCGGATGGCATTGCAGAACGCCAGCCGGTCGGAGGAGCCGTGCGCCTTGATGACCGGTCTGGTCAGGCCGATCATCAGCGTCCCGCCCGTCTCGCGGTAGTCCATCTTTCGTTTGAACGCGCGGATGCCGCCGCTGCACAGCAGCGCCGCAAGCTTCGTAAGCAGGTTCTTCCCGAACATCTCCTTGAGCATCGACGAGAGGAACAGCGCCGTGCCCTCGATGCCCTTGAGCAGGATATTGCCGGAGAAGCCGTCCGAAACGACCACGTCCGCGCCGCCCAGCGGCACGTCACGCGCCTCGATGTTGCCCGTAAAGCGGATGACGCCCTGTTCGCCGGCCCGGCTGAGCAGCGCGTAGGCTGCCTTCTGCAGCTCGCCGCCCTTGGAGTCCTCCGCGCCGATGTTCAGAAGCGCCACGCGCGGCGCATCCAGACCCATGAGCTTTTTCGCGCAGATGGAGCCCATCACCGCAAACTGCAGCAGGAATTCCGGCGTGCAGTCGGCCGTTGCGCCGCAGTCGATCAGCAGCGCGCCGCCGCCGTCCTTCGTGGGGATGACCGGACCCATGGCCGCCCGGCGGATGCCGCGCACGCGCCGGACGATCAGCGTCGCTGCGGAAAGCAGCGCGCCCGTCGATCCGGCGGAGACGAATGCGTCGCCGCCGCCCTCATGGAGCATCCGCAGTCCCACGACCATGGACGACTCCGCGCGTGTTTTTATCACTGTGGCGGGATCGTCGTGCATGTCCACGACATCCTCGGCATTGGCGATCTCCAGCCCGCGCGGGAGCGTTTCGATCCCGTTTTCCTTGAGCGCCTGCAGGATCTGCCCGCCGCGCCCAACCAGCACGACCTCGCAGCCGTATTCCCGCGCGGCGTCCACAGCGCCGAGCGCCGCTGCCACAGGCGCATGGTCGCCGCCCATCGCATCCAGAATGATCCTCATGGCTCCGCCTTCCTTTCCGCATCCGCAATTGTGTCGATGACCGCGAGCGCACGTGCCGCGATCGCAAGATTCCGGTTGGCCTTTCCCCGCACCCGGCGGTCCAGCGGCTCCATGATGCCGAAGTTCACATTCATCGGCTGGAACGCGCCCACCGACGCATCCGAAATATAGGCTGCAAGCGCGCCGATGGCCGTCCGGCGCGTGAAATCCGGCTCCGGCCTGCCCTGCAGCCGGGCCGCCATACACACGGCCGCCAGATACCCGGAGGCTGTGGATTCAACATACCCCTCCACGCCCGTCAGCTGCCCGGCAAAGGCCACAAGCGGGTCGCGCCGGTCGCAGTAGGTCCGGTCCAGCAGGCGCGGGCTGTCCAGAAATGTGTTGCGGTGCATCACGCCGTAGCGGACGAACTCCGCCCCGTGCAGCGCGGGGATCATGGAAAACACGCGCCGCTGCTCCCCGAAGCGCAGGTGCGTCTGGAACCCCACAAGATTATAGATCGTGCCGTCGGCGTTGTCCCTGCGCAGCTGCGCCACGGCGTAGGGCTCACGGCCCGTTTTCGGGTCGCGCAGGCCCACGGGCTTCATGGGCCCGTAGCGCAGCGTATCGACGCCGCGGCGCGCCATCACCTCCACCGGCATGCAGCCCTCAAAGACCATGCTGTCCTCAAAGCCGTGGACGGGCGCCTCCTCAGCCTCCGCCAGCGCCTGCACAAAAGCCAGGTATTCCTCCTTCTCCATCGGGCAGTTGACATAATCTGCGTTCCCGCGGTCGTAGCGAGAGGCGAACCAGGCCTGCTCCATATCAACGGAGGCAAAGGTCACCAGCGGCGCGGCGGCGTCGAAGAAGCTCAGGTAGTCCTGGCCGCCGAAATAGTCCCGGATGGCGGCGCTCATGGCGTCGCTGGTCAGGGGACCCGTGGCAATGATGACGGGGCCGGGCGGAACGGCGTCCGCCTCCCCCTCGATGACCGTGATGTTCGGATGGGAACGGATGCGTTCCGTCACCATGCGGGAAAAACCGGTCCGGTCGACGGCCAGCGCGCCGCCGGCCTCCACACGGCAGGCCTCCGCGCATTGAAGGATCAGACTCCCAAGGCGGCGCAGCTCCTCCTTCAGGAGCCCCACGGCATTTTCCAGCCGGTCGCCGCGCAGAGAGTTGGAGCACACCAGCTCGGCAAAATCCGCCGAGTGGTGCGCGGGGCTCATCTTCTGCGGCTTCATCTCCTGGAGCGTCACGCGCAGGCCGCGCTGCGCCAGCTGCCAGGCCGCTTCGCAGCCTGCCAGTCCTGCGCCGATGACCTTCACTTCTGCGTTCATGCTTCGTCCTTTTTCCCTGCGGCGGTCCGTTTGGCCGCGGCCGTCTTTCTTGCTGCGGTTTTTTTGGCCGCGGGCTTTTTCGCCGCGGTCTTCTTTGCGGCGGTCCGGCGTGCGGCGGCCTGCTCCCTGGAGGCGTCTGCGGCGGCCTCGGCGTTGCTCTCGGCGGTAGCCGCGCCGGAGGACGCTGCCTTGCGGCGGTAGCCGCGCTTATCCTCAGGCAGGAAGTTCGCGCACTCCGGGTTCGCACAGAAGGGCTTCATGGCGCCCTTTCCGGAACGCTTGAACATCGTCTGCCCGCAGACGGGGCAGTCCTGCGCGGTGGGCACGTCCCAGGTCATGAAGCCGCAGGCCGCGCCGCGCTCACAGGCGTAATAGGCGTAGCCGCGCTTGCTCTTGCGCTTGAGGATGGCGCTGCCGCACTTGGGGCAGCGGCCGGGCATCTTCTCGGTGATCGCCTTGGTGAACTTGCACTCGGGGTAGCCCGGGCAGGCCAGGAACTTGCCGAAGCGGCCCGTCTTGACCACAAGGTTTCGGCCGCAGAGCTCGCAGACCTCGTCGGATACCTCGTCGGGCACCTTGAGACGCGTGTCCTTGAGCGCCTCCTCGGCGCTGAGCATCTCCCGGTGGAAGCCTTCATAAAACTCGCTGAGGACGTTCTTCCAGTTGCGCGTGCCGGCCTCGACCTGGTCGAGCTGTTTTTCCAGATCGGCTGTGAATTCAACGTTGATGATGTTCTCAAACTGATCCATCATGAGGCCGTTGACGACCTCGCCCAGCTTTGTGGGCGAAAGGCGCTTGTCGTTCTTGACGACATATTCACGGTCCTGGATGGTGGCGATGATGGCCGCGTAGGTGGATGGGCGGCCGACGCCTTTTTCCTCCATGGCGCGCACGAGGCTGGCCTCCGTATAGCGCGCAGGCGGCTGGGTGAAGTGCTGCTGTCTGTCAAAGCCGGTGAGGTTCAGCGTCTCTCCCTCGGCCAGATCCGGCAGCGGGGAGTCCGGCTTTTCCTGCTCGTCGTCGCGGCCCTCCTCATAGATCGCGGTGAAGCCCGCGAAGCGCATGCTCTGGTGCGACGCATGGAACACATGCCTGCCGCAGAGCGTGTCGATGTTGGTGACGTCATAGACGGCATTGGACATCTGCGAGGCGATGAAGCGGCTCCAGATCAGCTTATAGAGCCGGTACTGCTCCCGCGTCAGGTCATGCTCGATGGACTCCGGATCGCGGGCCGGGTCGGACGGGCGGATGGCCTCATGCGCATCCTGCGCGTTGGACTTCGGCTTGTAGCGCCGGGGGTGGCCCTCGTAGTACGCCTCGCCGTAGCGCGAGCGGATGACGCTGCCTGCGGCGGAGAGCGCCTCCTCCGAGATGCGCAGGGAGTCGGTACGCATATAGGTGATAAGGCCGACGGAGCCCTCTCCCGAGAGCTCCACGCCTTCATAGAGCTGCTGGGCGATCATCATGGTGCGCCGGGGCGTCATATTGAGCTTGCGCGAAGCCTCCTGCTGCAGCGTGGAGGTGATGAACGGCGGCGCGGGCGTGCGCTTTTTCTCGGTCTTTTTGATACCGGTGACGGTGAAGGGCTTCCCCTCAAGCTCAGAGAGGACCGCCTGCACATCCTGTTCGCTGGAAAGCTCGCGTTTTTTGGGATCGCCGTAATAGTGCGCGACAAACGAACCGGGCTTGCCGATGCGGCTGAGCGCCGCGTCCAGCGTCCAGTATTCCTGGGGCTGGAAGGCGCGGATCTCGTTTTCCCGGTCAACGACCATGCGCGTGGCGACCGACTGCACGCGTCCGGCGGACAGGCCCTTGCGCACCTTCCGCCACAGGAGCGGACTGAGCTGATAGCCAACGATCCGGTCAAGCACACGACGCGCCTGCTGCGCATCCACCAGGTTCTGGTCGATGGGGCGCGGGTGGCGGATGGCGTCCTGCACAACGCGGCTCGTGATCTCATTGAAGGTCACGCGGTAGGTCTCGCTGTCGGGGATGTTCAGAAGATATTTCAGATGCCAGGATATGGCCTCGCCCTCGCGGTCAGGGTCGGTTGCGAGATAGACGCGGCCGCTGGACTTGGCCGCCTTGCGCAGGTCGGCAATCACGTCCATCTTATCCTTGAGCGGCTGATACTCGGGTTCAAACTGATGTTCAATATCCACGCTGAGCGTGCTTTTCGGCAGGTCGCGCAGGTGGCCCATGCTGGCCTTGACGGTATATCCCGGGCCGAGATATTTCCCGATGGTTTTGGCCTTGGACGGCGACTCCACGATGACCAGATTTTGCTTTTCGTTCGGCATGTTTGCCTCCATTTATGATTTCCCTGTCCGCTCGTAACGCCGGGCGGGCAGACGTTTTACATATCCCTTGACCTCCAGCATCGTCAGGCAGGAGAGCACGCGCCCGGCCGGGAGCTGCGTTCCGTCGATCACATCATCGACACACACCGGCCCGTCCTGAAGCGCTGCAAGGATCGTCCGCTCATCCGGCTCAAGGGCGCCGGACGGTTCTTGTACGTCAATATACGTCTTTGGCTGCGGCTTGTCAACGTATTTTGTGTCGAGCTGCAGCGGAGCCGGCGCCGCCTGACGGAGGAGCGTCTGCTTTGTCCGCCTCTGTTTTGCACGGGGCGGTTCGGGGTCCGGCGCATAAAATGACGCGAGCTTCGGGTACTGGCGGCTGTATTCCCGAAGGACGTCCCACGGCTCGGAAACCAGGGCCGCACCCTCCTTGACCAGCCGGAGGTTGCCGGCACAGGAGGGGTTATCCGCCGTACCGGCCAGGGCGAACACGTCCCGCCCCTGCTCCAGTGCAAACTCCGCTGTGATGAGCGCACCGCTTCGCTCCGGCGCCTCCACGATCAGAACGCCGTTGCACAGGCCGCTGATGATGCGGTTTCTGGCCGGAAAATGCTCCGGGACGGGCGGCGAACCCGGCGGGTATTCGCTGAGCAGGCAGCCATTCCTCCGGATATCCGCGAACAGCCGCTCATTCTTTGCCGGATAACAGATATCCACGCCGCAGCCGAGCACCGCGACCACCGGCGCATCGGCTTCCAGCGCGCCGCTCAGGCACTCCGTATCCACGCCTGCGGCCCCTCCGGACACCACGATGACGCCGTATTCCCCGAGCCAGGTCCCAAACTGCCTTGCCTTCATGAAGCCATAGCCGCTGGGGCGCCGTGTGCCCACCATGGCAATGGCCGGCATCAGCTCGAACTGCGGGAGCCTGCCCTGATAATACAAAACCACCGGCGCGTCGTCCACGGAACGCAGCCGCTGCGGATAGGACGCGTCGCGGATCGTCACGGCGCGCACATCCAGCCGGAAGCATGCCTGCGCGATCTGTTCCGCCTCATCCATCGACTTGTCCTGCAGCGAGGCAGCAGCCTGACGGCCGACAAGCATTTCCATATCCTGCGCCGGCGCGCGGTAGATCTCCTCCGGCGACCCGTATTTGTCAAGCAGCATGTGGATCCGGCGCACGCCCAGGTTCTTCCTGGTGGTGAGCCACAGCCAGTCCAGCAGCATATCCGTCCCTCCCGCGGCTCAGCGTTTCATCTGCCACATCACGATCGCGGCGGCGATCGCAGCGTTGAGCGATTCGCAGCGCGGCGACATGGGGATAACCGCGCATGCGCCGCACGCTTCGAGCATCTGCGGGGAAACGCCCTGCCCCTCGCTGCCGATCACGACGGCGGCCTGTCCCAGCGGCAGCTCGCGCAGATCCCGCGCCTGCGTATGCATGGCCGCGGCAATGAGCGGAACGCCTGCGGCACGGCAGGCCTCCACGGCCTGCGCAGCCGTCATGCTGACCGGCTGCGTGCGGAACACCGCGCCCATGGAGGCGCGGACCGTCTTGGGGTTGTAGGGGTCGGCACAGCCGCCGAGCAGGACGACGGGGACCTCCAGCGCATCGGCGGTGCGCAGGATCGTGCCCACGTTGCCGGGGTCCTGGACACCGTCGAGCAGAAGCGTCCCCGGGGCGATCCGCGCCGCGCACGGCTGCGGCATCGCACACACAAAGACCGCGCCCTGCGGCGCGTCCATCTGCGAGACGGACTGCATCACGTCCTTCGGGACACGGACGACACGGACGTCGTCATTCAGTTGACATAATTCTATATCATCCTCCGCGATCACCGTGCGCAGGCCCGGATACCAACGGGCGGCCTCCTGCAGGAGCTTGCAGCCGTCAGCGGCAAATTCGCCGCAGGCAGCGCGGTAGCTGCGGGAGGTGAGAAGCCTGCGGACATGCACCAGAAGGGGGTTCCGGCGGCTCGTGATATGTTCCTGCTGCATGCGCGGCACGCTCCTTTCCCCGTGAGGTCGATATTCCTTATTATAATGAGTGAACTGCGCCCCGTCAAGCGCGCAGGGCTTGTATTTGTGTCCGGATGCTTGATTTTCCGGGGCAGTTCGTGTAAAATATGGGAAAAATCACGTGCAAGACGTTCTGCGCTGCGTGCATCGTGCGGCGGCGCACGAAAGGAGCCTCCATGGATCTTCACTTTCTTGGCACCAGCCACGGCGTTCCGTCTGCCGACCGTTACTGCCAGAGCATCCTGGCCCAGACCGCACAGGGCGGCATCCTGATCGACGCGGGCGCGCCGGTCATGGACCTGCTGCTGCGCATGGATTATCCGCTCACCAGCCTCCGCACCGTCCTTCTGACGCACCTGCACGGCGACCACACAAACGGTCTGCTGTCGCTGATGGATCTGTCCGCGTGGTATTTCCAGACCATGTCCTACGACGTCTGGCTGCCGGAGGAACAGATCCTCGCGCCGCTGGAAAAGCTCCTTTCCATCGTCGTGGACGACACGTCCTATCCCACCGACCGCATCCGGACGCATATCGTGTCCGAGGGCGTGCTGCAGGACGACGGCGTGCGCATCACGGCCTTCCCCACCGGCCACATGCGCCGGCATGACCGTCCGGCATACGGGTATCTGCTGGAGGAGGACGGCAAGCGCGTGTATATTTCCGGCGATCTGGCCGGCGGTGAGGCGGATCTGCCCGCGTTCCTGACGCAGGAGCCGGTGGATCTGCTGGTGTGCGAGTGCGCGCACTTCCCGGCGCAGGTGCTGCTTGAGCGGCTGGAGCATGTGCATGCCGCGCGCATCGCCGTGGTGCATGTGTATCCGCTTGAAAAATATGATGTGCTGCACGCCGCACGGCCGGAGCTCCTGTTCCCCGCCGACGGCGACGTGATCCGCGTGTGAGCGCGGCGAACTCCACAAAAAAGGAAGCCTGTCAAATTGGAACACACATCGGCAGTTGAACTGGAACACTTCCCTGCCGTCCTGACGGACGACGGCACGCTTGCCTACGGCGGCAGCCAGGACTGGTACCGCGACCCCTGGCACCGGCTGGCGGGGTGTGCGGCGACCTCCGGCGCAAATCTCGCGGCCTACTACCGCGTCGGCGTCAGCCCGGACGCAGAGACAGATGCAGGCGAAGCGGTCTATTCGCTTGAGCGGTTCCGCGCGCTCATGGACGTCATGTTCGGATACATGCGGCCCGGCGTGCGCGGGTTCCCCCACGCGGACAAATATCAGGAAAAATTCCTCGCTTACGCCGCCGCAAACGGCGCCCGGTTCACCACCGGGCTGGTGGAGGGTTGGGCGGACTGGCGCGAGCCCTTTGCCTGCCTGCAGGATGAGATCCGCGCCGGACGGCCGGTTCAGCTGCTGATCCTGGAGCACGCAGCCCGTCAGATCGAGGACAACACCTGGCACTGGATGACCGTCACGGGCTTCGATCCGGAGACGGATGAGCTGCTCATCTCCAACTACGCAAAGCGCGAATGGATGCCGGCGCCGGTCGTCTTCGACCCGGCGGAGGAGAACACCGTCCGGCTTGTCCTGTTCCAAAAAAGCTGAATCATGCAGTGCTCCCGCGTGAAGGTGCTCCTTCACGCGGGAGTTTTTTATGTATGTGCCTGCCAGTGCAGGCTGCGGGCTACCGCGCGGCGCCACAGCTCCAGACGCGCGGCGCGCGTCTGCGCGTCCTGCGCAGGCAGGAAGCTCCGTGCAGCCAGCGCCGGGGGCGGCAGTTCCCGAACGGAGGCAAAGTCTCCGTTTCCGAGCGCGGCGGCGCGCGCTGCGCCCTCCGCCGTTGCGTCTGCCATGCCGGCCGCTGCGATCTCACATCCGGTAAGGTCCGCCAGCGTCTGCATCAGAAAGGCATTGCCCGTCATGCCGCCGTCGGCCTTGAGCCGGACGGTCCGGACGCCGGTGACGCGGTCCATCTCGCCAAGCACGTCCGCGACCTGGAAGGCTGTGCTCTCCAGCGCTGCGCGGACGATCTGCTCTTTTGTCGTGCCGCCGTGCAGGCCGATGAGCAGCCCGCCGGCAGTGGAGTCCCAGTACGGCGCGGCCAGGCCGGAGAACGCGGGCACAAGCATGAGGCCGCTGTCCTCCGCGCTGCGCGCCATCGCCTCAGTCTGCGCGGGATCATCCACCAGCCCGAGGCTGCGCAGCCAGTTCACCGCCGCACCGGCTATGTAGATGTCGCCGGAGAGCGCGTAGGTCATGATCCCGTTCAGCCGCCAGGCAGCCGTGGCGAGCACCTGCCCGTCGTCCGCCGGGCGGCATGTGCCGATGTTCCGGTAGACAAAGCCCCCCGTCCCCAGCGTGACCTTCGTGTCGCCGGGCGAAAAGCAGCCTTCTCCGAACAGCGCGGCCTGCTGGTCGGTCATCATGGCGGTGACGGGCGCTTCAATACCGAGGAACGACGCCGCATCCGTCACGCCAAAGCGGCAGGCGCTGTCGCGGATCTCCGGCAGCAGAGCCGTCGGCACGCCGAAGCGGGCCGCCATCTGCGCGTCCCATGCGCCGCGCTCCAGGTCCATCAGCAGCGTCCGCGAGGCTGTGGAAACGTCGGTCGCGCAGGCGCGCCCGGCTGTCATGCGGCACAAAAGCCAGCTGTCCAGGTTTCCCGCGGCGGCCTCTCCGCGCGCCGCGCGGTCAGAAAGCCCTTCGGTGTGATCGAGCAGCCAGCGCAGCTTCGGCGCGGAGAAATAGGCGTCCGGCAGCAGCCCGGTGACGCGGCGGATCGTGCGCGCGTCCTCCTGTGCCAGGCTGCGCAGCGCCGCCTCCGTCCGCCTGTCCTGCCAGACGACGGCGGGCGTGAGCGGCCGGGCCGTGCGCCGGTCATAAAACAAACAGGTCTCGCCCTCGTGGTCCAAACCGATGCAGGCCACCTGCGCCGGCTCTGCATCCGCCTGCCGCAGCGCCTCCCCGACAGCCTTCAGCACCGCCTGCCAGATCTCCTCCGGGTCATGCTCCACCCAACCCGGGTGCGGGAAAATGCTGCGGATACGGCAGTACCCACGGCCCAGCAGGCGGAAGTCTCCGCATCCGAGCGCGAGCGCGGTCACGCCCGTCGTCCCCTGGTCGATCCCGAGATACACGCGCCGCATGGTCACACGCTCCTTTCTTCGGCGTGCGTCAGCTCCTGATAGTCGCGGATATAGACGTCCGCGCACGCCTGGATCTGCGCCCGGTCGTCCTGCTGCGTGCCGTCCTCGACGGCGCAGACGCGGAAGCCCGCGCGCTTTGCCGCCCGGATGGCGTAGAGCGCATCTTCAAAGACCCAGCAGCGCTCCGGCGTCACGCCGAGCCGCTGCGCAATGGCGCGGAAAAACGCCGGGTCGCTTTTGCGTCCGGGCATATCCATATCGTCGGAAACGAATGCGAACCGCTCCAGCATCCCCTGGCGGCGGAGCGCGCTGCAGGCATAGACGCGGCTGGTGCTCGTCGCCACGCACATGCGCACGCCGCGCGCCTGCAGCGCCGCCGTGAACGCGGCTGCCGTTCCCTTCGGCTTGACGTCCAGCAGATAGTGGCGGCTCATCAGCTCCTCCAGCTCCGGCAGAAGCTCCCCGCGCCGAAGTTCAAGGCCCTCCTGCTCAGAATACTCCGTCAGCATGCGCGTCGCCGGCGTCCGGTACATGCGTGCAAGCGCCTCCTGCCGCAGCGGGAGCCGGTGCAGGAGGATGTATTCCAGCGACACAAAGCGCCAGTAGCCCATGGAATCCAGCAGCGTGCCGTCCATGTCAAAAATGGCGCCGTCCAAATCAAAATCAAACGTCATATCCTGCTCCTTTCTGAGCGGTCATTCTGATGGAATGGTACACTACCGCGCGGGCAAAAGCAAGCGTCCGGGCGAAAAAAGCGCGCTCCGCACTTGCGCGGGCGCAGCGGATATGGTACACTGAAAAAAAGAATGGAGGGATACCTGTTGCGCAAGATCTCCTGCTGAATGTTCATAAGGGCATGCAGAGGCGGCCGGCGGCCGTCAGCTTTGCTGTGCCCGCAGCAGGAAAGCTCCATACCGCGTCCTGACAGACATGTTCTGCAGACTGCAAGAGGCTTTCTTGCAGTCTGTCTTTTTTCAGGAGGATATGGATATGGCAATGATCCGCGTACAGGACCTCACCTTTGGATATGACGGCAGCAGCGAGCTGCTGTTCTCACACGCAAGCTTTCAGATCGACACCGACTGGGCCACCGGGCTCATCGGCCGGAACGGGCGCGGCAAGACCACGCTCCTGCGGCTGCTGTGCGGCGAGCTGGAATACAGCGGGACGATCACCGCGCCCCTGGCGTGCAGCTATTTCCCCTTCCCCGTTCCGGACATGCGCCAGACCGCGCAGACGCTGGCCGGGTCGCTTGTGCCGGAGCTTGCGCAGTGGCGGCTGCTGTGCGAGCTGGAGCAGCTGGAGCTTGCGCCGGCGCTGCTGGAGCGCCCGTTCGGCACGCTCTCGCCCGGCGAACGGACGAAGCTGCTGCTTGGGCTGCTGTTTCTGCGGGAGGACCGCTACCCGCTCATCGACGAGCCCACGAACCATCTCGACCTGCATGGCCGGGAGGTGCTGAGCCGCTATCTGCGCGAAAAGAAGCGCTTCCTGCTCGTCTCCCACGACCGCGCGTTCCTTGACGGGTGCATCGACCATGTGCTCTCCATCAACCGCGCAAGCATCGAGGTGCAGCGCGGCAGATGCTCAAGCTGGCTGGAAAACCGCCGGCGGCAGGACGACTTTGAGCGCGCACAGAACGAAAAGCTCAAAAAAGAGATCGCCCGGCTTGAACAGACCGCGCGGGAAAAGGCCGATTGGGCCGACCGCTCCGAGCGCGAAAAGATCGGCTTCGACCCGCAGAAAACGGAAAAAAGCGTGGGCAGGCGTCCCTATCTTGCCGCGAAATCCAAAAAGGCGAACCGGCGCGCCAAGGCCATTGCCCAGCGGCAGGAGGCAGCCATTGCGGAAAAGAGCGGCCTGCTCAGGGATCTGGAAAAGGCCGACGCGCTGACGCTCCCATGCCTGCAATACCGCGCCGAAACACTGGCGGAGCTGCGGGACGTCACCGTCCGCTACGACGGCCCGGCGCTGTTCCGCCCGGTGAGCTTCTCCATCCGCCGGGGAGCGCGCATCAGCCTGCGCGGGCCGAACGGCGCGGGAAAGACGAGCCTGCTGCGTGTGCTCACCGGCGAGCTTGCGCCTGCGTCCGGAAGCGTGCGGCTCGCAGGCGGCGTGGTGATCTCCGCGCTGCCGCAGGACGCCTCCCACCTGTCCGGGACGCTGGCGCAGTTCGCCGCCGAGAACGGGCTGGAGCTGACGCGGCTGCTGATGCTCCTGCGCAAGCTGGATCTGCCGCGCGCGCAGTTTGAAAAGCGGCTTGAGACGTTCAGCGCCGGGCAGAAAAAGAAGCTCCTGCTGGCGCAGAGCCTCTGCCGGCCGGCGCATCTGTATGTCTGGGACGAACCGCTCAACTATATCGACCTGCTCTCGCGCGGGCAGATCGAGGAGCTGCTGGTCGCCGGCGGGGCCACGATGATCTTCGTGGAGCACGACCGCTGCTTCTGCGACCGCGTTGCCACCGCGCACATAGAACTGCTGCGCCCATAGGCGCTTCCGGCCGCCCGGAAAAGACGTTCGGCCGGCGCCACAAAAAGCGCCGGCCGGTTTGCCTGATCCCTGTTTACTTCCGCACGAACGAACGGCAGTCGGTGCACTGGTCAACGGTGGGGTCGGCCTCATGCGTGCCGATGCACACGCGGTCGAGCGAGCAGTAATCCTGCGTGCCGCAGTGATGGTCGCACTGGGTCACATGGCATTCGATGGCTTTGTTCATCTTGCTGTTGGAATGGTCCATTGTCAGAAAACCTCCTTGATCGGGTTCGCAGATAGCTTGCCCGATCAGGGAGGTTTTATTCAGGAAAATTTTTCCTGCGCAGTGTCAGCCGCCGAAACCGCCCCGGCCCCCGCCGAAGCCGCCTCTGCCGCCGAAGCCTCCGCCGCGGAACATGCCGCCGGAACGTCTGGAACCGCCGGAGAGCAGCGAGCCCAGGAACAGGCCGGAGACGAACCGTCCCCCTCCTCCGCCGCGGCCGCGGCGGCCGCCGCCCGAAAGGGCGCGGAGGATCATCACGACGATGATGACCGTGATGAGCGTGCCGAGCAGGCCCCTGCCGGAGCTGTTTTTCTGCTTGCCGAAGCGGACGTCCCGGAACCAGTCGTAGAGATCGTCATAGAGATCGTCCGCGTCCTCCTGCATGTCCGTTCCGGCCAGCAGCGCGTCGGCGCCCTCCTCGAAAATGGCCTGCAGCGTAGCGTCAGCATAGCTGTTGGCCACGGAGCCGAGCTCGACATACCAGGTGTGGCTCTGCACGTCCAGGCCCAGGAGCATATCGCGCTCGCTCAGGCCCATGCGGCTGAACATGGCTGCGGTGTCCGCCCCGATGGAACCGGAGGAAGACGTCTCTGTGAAGATCGCCACGCGGGCAGACGCATAGGAGGCGATCCGATCGTTCCATTTCCGGATCGTCCGCTCTGCGGACGCGGGGAGGATCCCCGCTTCATCCCGGATATACGGATCGGAGATCGTTCCGGAGCCGTCCGTCTGCGCGGCGGTTCCGGAAACGGCAGGCACAGCCGGCACAGCCGGGGTGCGCAGCAGCGACCACGCCACCGAACCCGCGATCAGCACCAGCGTCACGACAACGGCAAACCACTGTTTTTTCAGCAGCTTCATATCGTATCCCCGTTTATCTGCGCACCTCAAGCAGCTTCTGCTTCAGTTCGCCCTCCAGTCTGCGCAGCTCCTGTTCGGCCTCCTGGCGCTTCTTGGCGCCGTCCTGCTGGATCTGCAGCACCTCGTCAAGCGTGGAAATGAGCTGCTCGTTGGTGTGCTTCAGCGCTTCGATATCGACGATGCCGCGCTCGGACTCCTTGGCGGTCTCGACCGTGGCCATGTGGAGCATGTCGGCATTCTTCTGCAAAAGGGCGTTGGTCATGTTGGTGACCTCACGCTGGGCCTCCATCGCCTTGCGGGAATCCTCGATGCCGAGCGTCAGGACCATCTGGTTCTTCCAGAGGGGGATGGTATTGAGGATGGAGGTCTGGATCTTTTCCATCATCATGGTGTCGTTGTTCTGGATCATGCGGATCTGCGGCGCGGTCTGCAGGGAGATCATGCGCGTGAGCTCCAGATCGTGCAGCTTCTTTTCAAAGCGGGTGCACTTGTCGTCATAATCCTTGGCCGCCTGCGCATCCTCGGGCAGGTTGGACTGCTCGGCCTTGTCGCGCAGCTCCTGCAGCCTGGTGGCGCGGCACTCGGCCAGCTTCTTCTGCCCGGCAAGGATATACATGGTCAGCTCCTTGAAGTAGGCCAGATTCTTGTCGTACATCTGGTCCATGACGGCGACGTCCTTCATGAGCGTGAGCTTATGCTGCTCAAGCTGGCCGGAGATGCGGTCGACATTCTGCTCGGCGCTGGCATAGCGCGTCTTGAGCTCCTCCACATTGGTCTTTGCCTTGTGGAACAGGCCGGCAATGCCCTTCTTTTCCGGCTCGTCCATGGTCTTGAGCTGGACGACCAGCCCGGAAACCATCTCGCCGATCTCGCCAAGGTCGCTGGATTTGACCTTCGTGAGCGCAGCCTCGGAAAAATCCGCGATGTTTTTCTGCGCGGAGGCGCCGTACTCCATGATCTGGCCGGCATTCTCCAGGTCGATCTGCTTTGCGAAATCAAGCACAGCCTTCTGCTCCGCCTCGGACAGGGCGGAAAGATCAGGACCGGCCTCGGGACGGGTCTGCGCCTGGGTGATGAGGTCGCCCTCATATTTGATTTCCGGCTCCACGGTTTCCGTCAGGTTCGGGGTCAGCGTGAGCTGCGGGATCTGTTCTTCCATGTTATGATTCCTCCTCCAAAACTTTCGTAAAATCATGTTCGTTGGTCAGGCCTTCGCTTTTCATCATCTGCTCCATGACGCGGATATCGGCCGTGATGTCGACGACGTCGCTCTCAAACAGGCTGTCCAGCTGGCGCTGGAAGGCCACGATGACCTTATCGAGCATGGACTCGATCTTACGCATGCCGGTCTCGATGTTTTCGGTACGCATGCCCTGGTTCTGGAGCGTCACATACTGCTCCATGAGCTTGATGGTCGTGGGCAGATAATAGTTGAGGAACTGCCGGATCTGCTTGAGCTTCTCCGGGTGCTGGCGCACGCAGTCGAAGATCTGGGTGGTCAGACGCTCGATGAGGTCGATCTGCGCGCTCATGCGTGCGTCCGGGATCTGATCGTTGAGCCGCCGGATGCGCGCGATGGACTGGTTGCCCTGATAGATGACCGACTGCATCTCCGGGCTGAGCTTCGGCCGGACGGGCTTGGCCTGCTGCTGCGGGGGCTTGGTTGCGTTGTCCGACGCGCGGCGCGGCTGCCCGGCAGCCGGACTGGCCTGCTGCTGCGGCTGCTGCGGCTCCTGCCCGGCCTTTTTCGGGAAGAACATGCGCAGGATCGCCCACACACCTGTGGACACGACCGTGCACAGCAGATACTGCCACAGCCCGTGGAGCCTGCCGGACATGGCCCACAGCAGCCATACGACGCCCACGGCATAGGTCGGTATGACGGAAGAATCCTTTTTCTTTTTCTTGTCCATCCCGATTTGTGTTCCTTTCTGGTCATTGTGTAATTATAGTATCGCAGAAGATGGGGAAAGTCAAGGAAAGCCGCATTGACACGTCCCGGAAAAACCGCTATAATATCTGCGGCTATATCCCGGCGGGGCTGCCCTCGCGGGCAGCCCCTATCTCAAGCGGCGTTCCGGCGCTGCGTGGTTCGGGAGCTCCCGCGCTTCGGTCCGCCGCATACCCATAGGTATGCGGAAACCTGCCGCGGCGTGCCGAATTATCAACTGATTCTGCAGGGGGTCATCGTATGATCAAAGTCTCTCCGTCCATCCTCTCGGCTGATTTTGCCTATCTTGCGCGCGATCTGGCCGTTGTGAAGGAAAGCGGCGCGCCCTACGCCCATATTGACGTTATGGACGGCTTGTTTGTTCCCAATATTTCCATCGGCCTGTGCGTCATCTCTTCGATCCGCAAGGTCACGGATCTTACGCTGGACGTGCATCTGATGATCGACCGCCCGGTGCGCTATGTGGAGCGCTTCTGTGAAGCCGGGGCGGACATCGTCACCGTCCATGTGGAGGCCGACACCGAGCAGAATACCCTTGAGGCGCTGCGGAAGATCCGCGCCTGCGGCAAAAAGGCTGCGGTCTGCGTCAAACCCAAAACGCCTGCGGAGGCCGTTCTGCCGTTCCTGGATCTGTGCAGCCTCGTGCTGGTCATGACCGTGGAGCCCGGCTTCGGCGGACAGGCCTTCATGGCTGACATGATGCCCAAGGTGCAGGCCATCCGCGCAATGATCGATGCGCGGAACCCCGCGTGCGAGCTTGAGGTGGACGGCGGCGTGAATGTGGAAACGGCCAAAACCTGCGTGGCCGCAGGCGCGAATGTGCTCGTCGCCGGCAGCGCATATTTCAAGGCCGCGGACAAAGCCGCGTTCGTCTCGGCCGTCACCGCAGAGTAAGCTCCCCGCTGTTCTGTCTTTCCCGGATCTGTGCGAGCAGATCCGGGATCTTTTTATACTTCGAGCAGCGTCCGGTAGTAATAGACCGGCATGGCGCTCCAGCCGTGGCAGAGCGAGCCCGCGCCGTCAAAGTCCTCTGCGCCGCGGATCGTCTCCCAGAAGGAGGTCGCGCCGCTGCGCAGCATGGAAAGGCCCGTGCGGTCGATATCCTGAAGGATCGCCTCCCGGTAACGCGTCCGGTCGAGCCGCAGCAGCGCGTCATAGCGGAAGCAGGCCATGGAAAGCGTGGCGGCAATGGCTTCCGGGCCCTCCGCGCCTTCCCCGTTGGCAAGGAGAACGGCCTCGATCCGCGCGGTATCCAGCCTGTCCGCCGCACCGCACAGCACGGCCAGCGCGTTGCCCAGCACGCTGGTGCGTTCCTCATCATGTCCCAGAAACAGGCGGAACAGGCCCGACTGCCCGTCAAAAAACCGCTCCGTGATGCGCGCAGCGAGTCTTTCCGCGGCGGCAGCGTCCGCGCGTCCGTCCATGCCCAGCGCCTGCTTCAGTTCCGAGAGCG
Source organism: Oscillospiraceae bacterium (assembly GCA_902803075.1). Lineage (GTDB taxonomy): Bacteria > Bacillota > Clostridia > Oscillospirales > Oscillospiraceae > CAG-170. The sequence continues at coordinate 32,310 of CADCOJ010000081.1, forward strand.
ATGCCAGCGCGATGGACGCCTCTGCATTGAGACACAGATTCCAGCCTGCGCCGTGGCATGTCTGACCGTCAAGATACGGCTGCCATTCATAGAAATTCCAGATATCCGCCCCCTGCGGGTCCGGGATGAGGCCCGTGCCGTCGATCCGCCCGCAGAACGCATCCGCAATGGCCTGCATCGCGCCCATGCAGGCGCGGACCGTGTCCGGATCGTCCGCATGGCGGTGGTATTCCAACACCTGTGTAAGGAACATGAGTGTGAAAAACGGGATGGTGAGCGTATCGGCAGTCGGCGCTGTGATGGGAAGCATCCCGTCCGGGCGGATCCCGGCGGCGATCAGCCGCAGGCATGCGCGCGGAAAGCGCGTCTCTCTGAAGGCATAATAGCCGCAGAGCATCTGGTTGCGCGAGTCGGTGGTATAGAGCGCCTGCTCGCGCCAGGGGCAGTCCTCATAATGCTCGTGCATGCACAGCTCCAGCGTGTCCGCGCAGACGGAATAGATCGTGTCGCGCAGAAGGCTGCCGGAGGAAAACGGGAGCCTGTTCAAAGGATAGACCGTCGGGCGCAGGCCAAGATAGCGGAGCTTCACCTGCGGGGCGTGGACGAACAGCTGCAGATATCTGCAGCCAAGCCGGCGCAGCGGATGCATCCAGCGGTTCCGCCCCTCTCTGAGATACAGAGCGGCAGAGAAATCACGCGCGCCGATCTGCGTCCGGCAGCGGCCGTCCGTCAGATGCTCGCCCCAGCCGAGCTCTGCCGTGCACGCCTCCCGGACCTCCAGGTCGAGCTCCAGGAAACCGGCCGTCTCCTTCTGCAGGTCAACGACCACATAGATCCCCCCGCCGGAGCTGCGGAGGTCGTACCCGTCCGCACAGGGCTGTGCAAGCTCCGCCAGCGGAAGAAAGCTGAGCGCTGCGCGCTGCATGCGCGCGCCGTCCGTCTCAAATGAGGCCGGATCGGAAAACGTCCCCTGCTGCAGCAGCCGCCAGGGCGTTCGCGCAAGCATCTGCAGCCGCTCCGTTTCCCGCGGGAAGCGGGGCGCGGGGCGCTCCGGCTGGACAATGCTGTGCGTCCAGCCGCCCGGCTCCCACGGAGCCGCGCCGCGCAGGTCGAGCGCAAAGCCAAAGCCAAGCTGCGGCGTCACGGGGCGGCACCGCCCGCTGACGCAGCGCCGGCTCAGGCGGCTTTTCGTTTGCGCGCCGGAACTGCAGACGGCTGCTCCGCCCTGCCGGACCGCAAAGATCACACCCGGCCGATCAGGACAGCAGGAAAAATCGGACGCGCCCACATGCCACACGCACAGCGCGAGCGTATTGACGCCCGCGCGCACATGCGCGGAAATGTCGATCGTGTCGAAGGTCCTCTTATGCGGCCAGTCGGAGAAGCGGCCGCTCTCGGCATACACGCCGTTGAGATAAAGCGCGTAGGCGGTATCCGCCGCGATGAATGCCGTCACGTCCGCACAGCCGGCAAGCGTGAAGGTATCATAAAACTCACAGTAGACGTCGCTTCCGCCGCCCGTCCGGCACCAGATCCAAGCGGCGCCGTCAAATCCCGTCTGCATGCTCATTCCTCCCCGGTAGGCGGTTCCTCGCCCGTCACGCGGCGGCCGAGCCGGTTGGCCCAGCGCTCGGGCAGGAACGCATAATAGCTGCGTCTGCTGCGTGCGCTGAAGCACAGCGCCCACAGTCCGGACGGCAGCCCGACAAGCGGCAGGAACAGCGGCCCCAGCAGCAGCGACTGCACGCAGTGGCCGAACTCATGGACAAGCACCTTCCGCTGCAGCTGCGGACGCATCCGTCCGATGAACACGAACGCGCCGAGCGAAACGCTGTCGCGCCGGTTCCAGTATGTCACGCACGCGCCGTGATACCACGCGCGGCGGCAGCGTCCGCAGGTCAGGCACATGAGCGCGCCTGCCAGCGTCTGAAAAAACCCCCAGCTCAGCTGCGCGAGCCAGAACAGTACCGCCCGCGCCTTCATAGCCGAAGCTGCCTTGCAGCGTATTCATAAGCGGCCTTATAGTCCTGCCGCTCGCGGCAGCACAGCTCCATCGCCCGGCAGAGCTCCCGCTCCAGGAGCTTCGGCAGCGGGCTGAGCGCATCCGCCTGCCGCAGATATTCCGCGGCCGTCTCATACTGCTCCTTGGCTGCCGCCAGCCGCCCGCGCAGGATCAGATATTCGGCGCGGCGGCCCTCCGGCAGATCCGTGATGGACCAGATCTCATGCTCGGCGGCCTGCACATGCTGGCGGTTGAGGTGGTGCCGGGCCATGAGCAGATGATAGTCCACATCCGGCTGCGCCGCCAGATAGCTCTGACGATAGGCCGTGACGGCCTCCTGCGTGCCGCGCCCGACGCCCTCGGCGCACGCGGCCAGCACTGCGCGCATCTGCACATCCAGCTGCGCGCTGTGATAGAGGCTGCGCGCATTCCAGGCGAGCACCTTCTCCGCCCGGGCGGCCGCCCGGGCAAAGCGCTCGTCCTGCACATCCTTCTGCGCGCAGGAAGCGCCCGCGATCGCCAGCAGGATGGCCTGCTCGTCATCTGGCTGCGCGTCCTCGGCCGCCAGCGCCATGCAGCCCTCTGCGTCGCCGTTGCGGAGCATCGCGCGCAGACGCGCCATGCGGTCGGGCTCCTCCTGCGCCTGGTCGTCAGCCAGGAGCCAGCCCATGCTCACGCCAAGCACCGCCGCAAGATATTCCAGCGTGCGGACAGAGGGCGACGCCTGGTCATTCTCGATCTGCGAGAGCATATTGCGCGTGATGCGGCTGCCCACGACCTGCGTCTGCGTCATGCCGCGCTCCAGCCGCGCTTTTTTGAGCTTCTGCCCGAGCGTCATGGTGCATGCCTCCCTTGTAGTAAATTTCATTTACGTTATCGTACCACACCTGCGTGGATTGTGCAAGAGGCCGGCGCTGGTTTCTCTACTCCACCCTGTCATTCTGAGGAACAACGCGGCGAAGGATCTTTTCCTCCGTCTTTCGGTGGCCTTTCCCATAAGATCCTTCGCTTCGCTCAGGATGACATGGAAGAGTGGTCTTTGCGTGCGGCTTGGAATGACGCGTCAGGTCGGCGGTTCGCGAGGGGCCGCTGCGCGCGGTACGCCTGCTTCCGCAGGCTGAAATCCTCGCCGGGTTGTCTGCCCTTGAATCATAGAATATCACGCAAAACCTTCGTTTTCCGCTTGCGCAAATGTGCCTCGGCAGTATCTGCCGAGGCACATTGTGTCAGACGCTTTATCCGATATTCCCGACTCTCAGAACGCACACATGTTGATGGTCCCAACCCTGATAGCTGGTATTACTTGTAAAATCAATCACATAAATGCCGTTTGACAGTTCGGGCAGATTAATGATCGCATAATCTTCTTTTGTTTTGGTCATGATGCTTTGTATCCCCCAATAATCAGGAGCCAAAGCATGGAAAAGATACGAATCCACGACGCCTTCCACCTCTTGATACTGCATGCCGACGTATCCGCCGGAAGTAAACCGGCTGTTCATATTACCGCACACCAGAATGGAATGCGCCAGCTCATTCACATGCGGACGCAGGCCGTTCTTCTCCAATACTTCAGCAATTCCATCACAGTCGTACCATGAGCTTGTCTGCGTAATCTCGGTACCGTTGATTTCCGTCAGTTCCGGATGCTCCTCCGTCTTCCCGTAATCCACGATTCCAAAACGATGATAAGGCGAGGTACCCCAATCATAGAAAACGCGGGAGCAAGTATCGACATACTCCGCAGCGTAATAACCATGGCTATATAAATTGTAGTCATGATTCACGCAGATGAATTGATCTCCGTTTTTCAAATCGATCTCAGGAATTAAGCTTATATCAATATCAGTCAGAATGATATCGTAGTCTATTCCTCCAATATGATCTGATCCGAATATCTCCCAAACCCGGTCATTGAAATCAACAACAGGATAGAAACGTCCATTTCTCTTGATGCAGTAAGGCATAACATCGAGCCCGCCGATCATGCGAAGCTCCTCAATTGAGGCATAGCCGTCTTTCCCCAAGGTCTGCGCGTCAGATTCGGCATTTGATGCGGGTGCAGCAGGCTGATTCTGAGAATCATTTTGGCTAAGGGATATTTTTTCAACAGCTGAATTGGTCTTTTGCGTAACCGGACGAACATTATTACGCCGATAAGAAGAGAACGGAATCACTGGAAGAAAAAGAACGAATAGAAGCAGTAAAATAAAAGAGGCTTTTAAAATTTTTTCTAGACTTTTCATATTTTTACTCCTTACATGCGCAATTGTATGCGGTTTTTATGCCATGATCCTGGAAAATAGTACCACACATTATCGTAGATGTCAATTTATTTTATCATTTTGATAATGTAATTGCACATTCTTTTCGCTATCGTGTTTGTAAGGAGCGTGATCATGTGATTGCAGATATCATTAAGGCCTTACGGGAAGAACGCGGATGGCCGCAGAGCCGTCTCGCAGCCCAGCTTGGAATTACTCGTTCCAGCGTAAACGCCTGGGAAATGGGAATATCCACTCCATCGACCCAGTACATCATTGAGCTTTCAAAAATCTTTTCCGTTTCGACAGACTATCTGCTTGGGCAGAGCAACACGGCAAGCCTCGATATTTCCGGCCTGACCGAAAAAGATACGCAAATCGTTCATGCGCTGGTTGAGCATTTACGCGAAAAGAACAAATAAGACAGACGCTTCGAGGCCGGTTCGGGGTTTCCCGAACCGGCCTCGAGGCGATTTGTCTTATTCCGTAAAGATCTTTCCGTAAATTTTATTTACCTCATCTTATCACATCCGCCGGCCGGACGCAAGCGTCCCCCGCAGAATGCGGCGACATTCTGCGGGGGACTTTGAACAGGCGGGATTTACTTTGCGAAGACCTTCTTGAGTCTGGCGAATCTGGGCAGACCGTCGACCTTTTCGAGCTTCGTCTCGCCCTGGATGAGGGGCATGGCGTAATCGACGAACGGAGCGAGAACATTGTTGCCCTCGGCGTTGATCCACTCGCGCGGGAACTTCTTCTCGTAGTTGGCCACGTCCGTCAGCGCGAAGAGCTTCGGCTCGCAGCGGTAGCCGTTCGTGCGGTCGCAGGCGAAGCCGACCATCTTGTCGGTCGTGCCGAGGAGCATCTGCTCCACAGCCGTCTTGCCGGAGAGATAGGACTCCGCAATGTCGGTGCCGGAGGCACAGTGGGCTGCGCAGCGCTGCAGCAGGCTCAGCTCGATGCCGCGGACCTTGGCGCCGGTCTTTTCCTTGACGATGTTGGCCAGCAGCGCAGCCAGGCCGCCCAGCTGGGCATGGCCGAAGCCGTCGGTCGCGGCGGTCTTGGCCTCGGAGACGAAGCGGCCGTCGGCATAGTGCACGCCCTCGGAGACGACGACGATGCAGTTTTTCTTCTCGGCATAGCGCGCGGAGACGTCGGCAAGGAACTTATCCATGTCGAAATCGACTTCGGGCAGATAGATGAAATCACAGCAGGGCTCCTCGGCGTTGGCCAGGGCCGCGGCGGCGGTGAGCCAGCCGGCGTGGCGGCCCATGCACTCGATGACGGTGACCATGCCGGTATCATAGACCTGCGCGTCGCGCGCGACCTCCATGACGGAGGTGGCGATATACTTGGCGGCGGAGGCGTAGCCCGGGCAGTGGTCGGTGCCGAAGAGGTCGTTGTCGATGGTCTTGGGGATGCCCATGACGCGGCAGTCATAGCCGACCTTCTTCATATATTTGGAGATCTTGTTGCAGGTGTCCATGGAGTCGTTTCCGCCGTTGTAGCAGAAGTAACGGACGTCATACTTCTTGAAGATCTCAAGGATGCGGCGGTAGTCGGTATCGTCCTGGTCGGGATCTGCGATCTTGTAGCGGCAGGAGCCGAGCGCAGAGGACGGCGTATAGGGCAGGCGGTCGAGCTCGGCCCGGTCCTCCTCATCCATGCAGAGCAGCTGATCGTTCAGAACGCCCTTGATGCCGTGAGCAGCACCGTAAACATTGGTGATCTCGGGAGCGTCAAGCGCTGTTCTGATAACGCCGTACGCGCTGGAATTGATGACTGAGGTAGGACCACCGGACTGACCGATGATACATGCGCCTTCTAATTTACTCATTGTAATAGCCTCCTGAAGTATGTA
>CADCOJ010000082.1 GCA_902803075.1 Oscillospiraceae bacterium
CAGCATTGGAGGAGACAGTATGAGTTTGGATCCGCATCTTGGCCACAGCAGCCAGTTGTCCGGTGTTGAGGAGCTCCGCATTGTGGGCGGAAAGGGCGACGGCATGCGCCTGTTTCAGATGAGAAATGCCGCTGGGCTGTTCGTCACAGTCAGTGCCGATCGCCGTGCAGATATTTCCCGGGTGAGCTTCAAGGGCGACAACATGGGCTATTTTTCGCCGTGCGGCTATGTTGCCCCGAGTTACTATGACAAGCATGGCGCTGAATTCCTGGGAAGCTTTACAGCCGGTTTTTTTACAACTTGCGGTCTGACAGCCGTTGGTGCACCCTGCGAGGATGACGGTGAAACACTTCCGCTGCACGGGACGATCGCAAACACACCGTGCGAACGCGTCTGGTGGGAGGAAACAGATGACGCGTATGTGCTGCATGCGGTCGTCAATGACAGCCGCATCTTCGCACGCAAACTCGTTCTGTTCCGCACGATCTGTCTGAGTAAGCGGGAAAATATCCTGCGTATATCCGACACGGTCGAGAACCAGGGAGACGCAAGCTCGCCGCTGATGTTGCTGTACCACATGAATATGGGCTATCCGCTTCTGAGCGAGCACGCTGTGCTGGAAATCCCATCCATATCTGTTCTGGCCCGCGACAAACACGCAGAAGAGGACCTGGACACGTGGGATAAAATGCTCCCGCCAACGCCCGGATTCGTGGAGCAGTGCTATTATCATCGGTTCGACGGCGAAGGGCTTGCACGGATCTATAATCCGGACATCAAAAAAGGCCTGGAGCTCCGCTTCGATACCGGCGCTCTCGATTCGCTGACTGAATGGAAAATGATGGGTGTTCACGACTATGTGCTCGGTCTGGAGCCCGGCAACTGCACGCCGGACGGGCGGGATGTGCTCCGGAAAGAGGGCAGGCTCAAATTCATTGACCCGGGCGAGAAAAAGGCTTTTTCTTTCTGCGTGCGTTTTTTTGAGTGACCGGTTTCCAAAAATGACCAAGCGCCCTGCGGCAATGCTGCAGGGCGCTTGAACGTCAGATAGAAAAGGAAACTGTCCGGATCAGTGATACATTTTCATGAAGTCTCCGTGCGCCTCGATCATTTCATCGACCATACGCGCCATATCGTCAATGGAAAGCTCTGCAGCGGTGTGCGGTTCAAGCATGACCGCGCGCAGGATATCGTCACGTTTCTTTGTGCGCGCAGCCTCTATGGTCAGTAGCTGCGTGTTGATGTTTGTCATGTTCATGGCTGCAAGAACAGGGGGGAGGGAGCCCACATAGGTCGGGTGGATCCCGTGGCCGTCAACCAGGCACGGAACCTCCACGCAGGCCTGAACCGGAAAATCTTCGATCAAATGACCGGAGTTCAGGACGTTTCCACCGATTTCATAGGGGGTGTTTGTGTAAACGGCGTCCATAATGCGGCAGGCGTACTCGCGGCTGAGCGTATGTGAGAGCGTTGCGTCATTCAAGAGCGCTTCGCTCGTCTTTTTCCAGTCCTTAATCTGATTGACGCAGCGCCGCGGGTATTCATCCAGCGGGATCTGGAAGCGGTCGATCAGTTCCGGATAGCGGGATTTGATGTAGAAGCAGTTGTATTCTGCGTTGTGCTCGCTCGATTCGGTGCAGTAGTAGCCAAGCTTGTCAAGATAGTCGAAGCGGACCATATCCGTGTGGGGCCCTTCCGCATTTTTCTTCTTTGCGCGGCGCCGGATCTCGGGATAGAGATCGTTGCCCTCACGGTCTGTGATGCGCAGGAGCCAGGCCATGTGGTTGATCCCGGCAATCAGCTCTTTGTGACCTTCGAGCTTGTCCGTCATGTCGAGCTGCTCAAACAGATGCTGCGTGCAGACCTGCACGCTGTGGCACAGACCGACGGTTCTGACACTTGTATAACGCAGCATGTAACCGGTCAGCATGGCCATCGGATTTGTGTAGTTCAGGAACAGCGCATCCGGGCAGACTTCTTCCATATCGCGGGCGAAGCCCTCCATTACGGGAATCGTGCGAAGCGCACGCATGATGCCGCCAATGCCCAGCGTATCTGCGATGGTCTGCCGGAGACCGTACTTTTTGGGAATCTCAAAGTCAATGACGGTGCACGGTTCATAACCGCCCACCTGGATCGCATTGACGACAAAGGACGCTCCACGCAGAGCGTCCCTGCGATTTTCCTCACCAAGATATGTTTGAAGCCTTGCACGGTCCTGATTTGCATTGTGATTGATCGTGCTGAGGATCTGGTAGCTTTCCCGGAGACGAACGGCATCGATGTCATAGAGTGCGATCTCACATTCCTGCAGAGACGGCATGCACATAACATCACCAAGGACGTTTCGTGCAAACACAGTGCTTCCTGCGCCCATAAACGTGATTTTTAACATGGTCAGAACCCTCCTGTAATCTGATAACGGATCATATCCAACCTGAGTTTAGCAGAAAATGGAGAATTCCGCTATTGCAAAATGGTGTCGATATTTGATAAAATGGAAACAAAGAATGCGAAGGTCAAATGCGCGTCGGGAGGTGTATCAGCAATGCCTGGTTTTGTCGTTGTGCCGGATCAATGGCAGGGGTTGTATCCTGTCAGCTATGGTTTTGAAGCCTGCACGCCCATGCACAGTTTCGGGCCGTATATCCGTTCGTACTATCTGCTGCACTACATCTTTGAGGGCTGCGGGACATTTGAAAAAGCCGGGCAGCTTTTTTCGCTCCAGGCGGGAGACATGTTTGTCATCGAGCCGGGCGAGGTGACCACATACAGGGCCGACAAGGAGCGCCCCTGGGTCTATTGCTGGCTTGGTTTCCAGTCTGCACATTCGCTCCCGTTCCTGCACAGAGCGTCATTTCATCAGCCTCCGGTCCGCGACCTTTTTTTGCAGATCCGGGAACTGGAACAGGCAGAGTGTGCCGATGCGCAGCTGTTCGGCCTTATGTATTATGTCCTTTACCGGCTCTCCCGACAGTTGGAGCCGGAGGTGCGTGCGGTGCCGAAGTATGCTGCATACGCAAGAACATGGCTTGAAACGCAGTATATGCGTCCGCTGCGCATCGAACAGCTGGCTGAGCGGCTCCATATCGACAGGCATTATTTGACCAGGCTTTTTTCGGCAGAGTACGGCGTCCCGCCCAAGCAGTATCTGACGGAATTCCGCTTGCGGAAAGCAAAAGAATTCCTGCAGCAGGGATACAGTGTCTCGCAGTCTTCTTCGTTGGCCGGTTTTCCCGATCTTTCAAATTTCTCCCGGGCTTACAAACGCACCTTCGGCTGCTGTCCCCGCCTGTCACACATGCAGCAGGCTTCGGCTGCCGCACAGGAAGAACAACAATAAAACAGACCAAATATTTATATTTTGGAGTATCCTTCTCCTTTTTTCTGTGCTAAACTGTGCGCACAACAAAACGTCGGTTTTCGCCGCGTGCAAAGGGGTTGGATATGGTGCATCTTACAGGCTTTCCGCTTTATCTTTTGATTTTCTTTGGAAAAACACTTGCTGATGCGGTCAGCACACTCCGCATTATTTTTGTATCAAAAGGGAGACGGCTGGTCGGGATCGCCTTCGGCCTGTTTGAAAGTCTGATCGGCCTGCTGGTTTCCTATTTCGTTCTGACTGGGCTTCTGCAGGACCCGTTCAAAATCGTTGTCTATCTTGCCGCATTCGGATGCGGTACGCTTCTTGGCATGACGATCGAACGGCGTATGGCGCTGGGCTTGTCCTCCATGCAGGTGATCGTCCCGCGCGAGGAAGCCGATGAGGTCGGCCGTGTGCTGCGGGAAGCCGGGTTCGGCGTCACGATCCTTGACGGACACAGCGTTGACGGCGTGAAGCGGGCCATGATCATGGTGCAGCTCCGTCGAAGCCGGTTGGCAGAAGCGATCCGCATTGCGGAGGAAACCTGCCCGAGCGGCGTGATCTCCAGCAGCGGCGTTGAAAGCGTAAAGGGCGGATTCCTCCGCTGAAGCTGCGTCCGTTTTTCCAAATACCAGGTGAAATTTCTGCAGATTTGTTGTATAGTATAGAAGCAGGTTTTGACATGCGCAGAGAGGGGGGGAGCGAGGATGGCGGATCAACATCCGAAAAAGCGTTATTTCACGCTTCGCTTCAAACTGATCCTGATCCTCCTTGTTGTTTCGGTCCTTGTGATCATATATACGGCTGTTTCCTCGTTCCTTCTCGCATCCGGCGAAGTAGAGAATATCAGCCTTCAGCTTTCTGACCAGTATGCTGCGGCAGCCGGCAAGGCACTTTCCGAGATGACGGAGCTTCTTGTGAACCAAACGGATGAACTGACCACTCTCCGCTCGCTGCATGACCTTTCCAAGCTGCCTGTCCCGGCGGCCTCACCGCGGTTCATGTCTTATAACCGCGAGGTGAGCAACGCAATCGGTGCATTGAGTAAAGGCTATGCGCGCCAAGCCGGCTTCGACTTTGTCAGCGTCTATCTTACAAATGGATATAGCAGCAAGCTCGCTTACAGCGTCACTATGCCGTTTACCAACTATGACCAGTGCCTGGATTATTTTGCGGATCGCGGCGTCAGTCTTCCGCGTGACGGATATACCAGCGGCACATGGTCCTCCTGCGAAATCAACAATAAAACGCAGAAGGCGGTCGTCTATCTGCGGTTCATTTATGAGGAGCTGACGCTCAATAAGGTCGGCATTGCGGTGTTCGGCCTGTCAGACACCAGCTTCAGCCAGATCTATGCGTCCTACGCGCCCAACAGCTTCGTCACAACAACGTATGGGTCTATCCTCTCTGCGTCCAATCAGGACCTGGCGGACGACAGTACGGTGCTTGTCGAGGATCTGCTGGATGCGTCCAGAAAGGCAAACGGTGCCAAGGCAAACCTCAATTATACGGACAGCGGCGGCAAAAAACGTATTGCTACATGCTACCCGATCTTTCAAATGCGCGCCTATCTGATTGCACCCTTTGAGTATTATGAGGGCATCCGTTCGCAGGAACTGCGCGGCTATGTACGCTCCATGATCGTTGTAGGGGTTGTGGGACTGTTTGTGGCGTTCATGCTGGAGTATATCCTCTCTGCCGGCCTTGCACGGTCCACAGTCTCTCTGGCAGATTTTCTGGCCGGTGTGGAGCACGGCAAGCGCGGCGTGCGCTATCGCGTGCAGAGCAACGATGAGATCGGCATGATTGGGGACAAGATCAATGAAATGCTTGAGCAGATCGAGCATGTCAGCGACCAGAAGGAAAAAACACTGCGCGACAAACAGCAGATGGAGCTGCAGATCATGCAGCAGCAAATCAATCCGCATTTGCTTTATAATACGCTGGATTCCGTCCTATGGGTGCTGCAGCAACAGCGCTATGAGGAGGCGGGCTCCTTGCTCAGCGCGCTGAGCGAGTTTTTCAAGATCTCACTATCCAAGGGCCGGTCCATGATCCCGCTGCATGAGGAGCTTCAGCTGATCGAAAACTACCGGATCATCCAGCACCTTGCGCGGCAGAAGGACATCCGCATTACCTGCGAGGTGCCGGAGGAACTCCTGGAGTATCCCATTATGAAGCTGACGCTCCAGCCCCTTGTGGAGAATTCGATCATCCACGGCTTTTCAGGCTATCGGGATGACGGAGAGATCAGCATTTGTGCGTCGCATACGGACGATGATGTGTTCATCACAGTCACCGACAACGGGATCGGTATGCTGGAAGATGAAATCGAAGAGGTGAACCGCGTGCTTGCACTGCCGGAGCGCCCGGAGGAATTCCAGCATTTCGGCATGTACAATATCAGCCGAAGGATCGCACAGTACTATGGAGAACAATATGGTCTGCGGGTCGAGAGCGAGCTGAGCCTTTACACAAAGGTCATCATGCGCCTGCCATACAGACAGAGTTCAATGGAACAGGAGCAGCAACATGTTTGATATTATGATTATCGAAGACGACCGGAATGTCCGCGAACGTCTGACATCCATGATCGCCTGGGACACACTTCCGGTGCGGCTGGTCTGCGAAGCAGAGGACAGTGATACCGCGCGCGAGCTGTATCTGCTCTATCAGCCGAAGATCATCATCACAGATATCAATATTCCCATTATTTCCGGCCTGGATCTTGCGCAGGAGCTGCAGAAGGAGGACCCGGAACTCAGATTCATTGTCATCACAGGTTACAATGATTTTGGCCTTGTCCAGAAAACAGTCAATATCCGCGCGGTGAGTCTTCTGGCCAAGCCGATTTCCTCGGAAGACATCAATGGCAGCCTGCGCAAGGCTATCACGCAGATCGAAACGGAGCGCGAGCAGAAGAACTCCGTCTCTGCGCTGCGGCAGATCGTTGCGCAGAATCTGCCGAGAATGCAGGAGCTGTATATAGCAAACCTGCTCAAAAGCGGCGCAGAAAGCTCTGAGCTTATCCGAACAAAGCTCGCGCAGCTTGAGATCCCGCTGGCTGGCAGGAACATGACTGTCGCACTTGTAGCGCTGCATCCGACGTCAGTCGGGCAGGAGAACTGGGAATCAATGATGTTCCTGATGCGCGATATGCTTGCGCAGAAGATGAAGGAAAACAATTGCGGGTTTTTCTCGTTTACGGATATGCACTTCCGGTTGAACTGCGTCATCAGTACGGATCGCAGTGATCTGGATGATTTCCTTGAAGATACACTTGTCAAGCTGCACGACCGGATGAAGAATGTGCACATGGCGACGATCTATGCCGGGATCGGCATGACAGTCAGCGACCCGATGCAGCTCAAAGAGTCTTATTCCGATGCGCTGACAGCGCTGAACTATCAGTGCTGCATCGAGAACGAGAGCATCACGCATTATAAGAATCTCAAACGCTCAGATATCGTTTTCCATTCGCAGGAGCCGGTCTATAACTATCTGCTGCAGCAGTTCCGTTCCGGTGATTTGAATTCTATTGCGCACACGCTGCGCAAGCAGACGCAGCTGATCGCGTCCTATGCCGACGACTGCGAGAAGTCCATCCGCAACTTCTTCTTCGAGTATATCACCACGCTCACAAATGAAGCCATCCGCCTTGGTATCAGCATGGACCAGATGGAGAATTATACGCCAGCCGTGGCGCGCCTGTTCCAGAAGGCGGATGTGGAAGCATATATCAGCGACGCCATGGCGCTGACCGAAGATCTGTCCCGTCAGCTGCAGTCGCGTCGGACCTCCAGCTCAAACCATCTGATTGATATGGCAAAAGAATATGTCGACGCACACATCAGCGATGAGTTCATGAATCTGGACCATATTGCCAACCATGTCGGCCTCTCACGCATCTATTTCTGCAAGCTGTTCCACCAGGTCGAGGGTGTGAGCTTCAGCAACTATCTGAAGAACCGCCGCGTAGAAATGGCAAAAAAGCTTCTGTGCACAACGAATATGAAAGTGTTTGAAATCAGCACGGCTGTCGGGTTTTCAAACGCAAAGTATTTCAGCTTTGTATTCAAGCAGACAGTCGGTCAGACTCCGCTGGAATACCAGAAGAATGCACGCGCATAAAGGAGATTGATATGGACATTCTCGATGCGATCCGTAAACGGCGCTCGATCCGCCGTTTCCAGCCGCAGCCGATCCCACAGCAGACGTTGGAGCAGCTGCTGGAGCTGATAA
>CADCOJ010000083.1 GCA_902803075.1 Oscillospiraceae bacterium
AGACGCCGCTCCTGCGCGTCATCGCCGCGCACGGCGGCACCGTGATCGACTGCGACGCGCTCTACTGGCAGATGCGCAAGGATATACTGCGCCGTCTTATCCGGGTCGCCGGTCAGAACGGTCACGGGGGCCTTCGGCGCATCGTGGCGGTATTTCATGCCGGGGGCGCGCGGACGCTCGCCCTCCTGCATCGCGGCGACCACCGCCCGGTCGACCTCCACGGCGCCGAGCACCTCCTCCAGCCGCTCCAGCGGCAGTCCGCCCGGACGCAGCAGGCGCGGCGGCGTGCAGGTCAGGTCAATGATCGTGGATTCCACGCCCACGCTGCAGGGGCCGCCGTCGAACATGCCCTCGATGCGCCCGTCCATGTCCTCGCGCATGTCGCCGATGCAGGTGGGGCTGGGACGGCCGGAGAGATTGCCGGAGGGCGCCGCGATGGGAACGCCGGCGGCCTCGATGATGGCGCGGGTCACGGCGTTGTCGGGGCAGCGCACGGCGACGGTTTCCAGACCGCCTGTGGTGCGCAGCGGCACGATGGGCTTCTTGCGCAGGATCATGGTCAGAGGCCCCGGCCAGAACCGCCCGGCAAGGAGCTCCGCCGCAGGCGGCACGTCCGCGCAGTAGCGCCCGAGCCAGGAGGCGTCGGGGATGTGGATGATGAGCGGATTGTCCTGCGGGCGGCCCTTGGCCTCAAAGATGCGCAGGACGGCGCGCTCATTGAGCGCGTCTGCGCCGAGACCGTAGACGGTCTCGGTGGGTATGGCAAGCAGGCCGCCGTCGCGGATGATCTGCGCAGCCTGCGCGATCGTCTCGGGCGACGTGCCGGAAAAGTAAACGGTTTTCACGGTCAGGTTCCTTCTTCTGTCTGGCTTTGCTGGAGCTTCTGCGCCTGGTCGGCGGTCACGAGCGCGTCGATCAGCTCGTCCAGGTCGCCGTCCATGATCTCGTCGATGCGGTAGAGCGTCAGGCCGATGCGATGGTCGGTGACGCGCCCCTGGGGGAAATTATAGGTGCGGATGCGCTCATTGCGCATGCCGGTGCCCACCTGGCTGCGGCGTTCGTTCGTCACAAGCGCGTCCAGCCGCTCCTGCTCCTGCTGATAGAGCTTGGAGGCGAGCATCTGCATACATTTTTCGCGGTTCTGCACCTGCGAGCGCTCCTCCTGGCAGGAGACGACGATCCCGGACGGCTTGTGGATCAGGCGCACGGCGGAGGAGGTTTTGTTGATGTGCTGGCCGCCTGCGCCGGAGGAGCGGAAGACCTGCATCTCAATGTCCTCGGGACGGATGTCCACCTCGGCCTGCTCCATCTCCGGCAGCACCGCGACGGTGGCGGTGGAGGTGTGCACGCGCCCGCCGGACTCTGTCTCGGGCACGCGCTGGCCCCGGTGGACGCCGGACTCGAATTTGAGCCGGGAATAGGCGCCCTCGCCTGCGATCTCCAGATCGGCCTCGCGGATGCCGCCCAGCTCCGTCTCGGAGTAGTTGAGCAGCGTGACGGTCCAGCGGCGGCGCTGGGCATACATGGTGTACATCCTGTACAGGCTGTGGGCAAAGAGCGCGCTCTCCTCGCCGCCGACGCCGCCGCGCAGCTCCACAATGACGCTCTTGTCGTCGTTCGGGTCCCTGGGCAGCAGCAGGATGCGCAGCGTCTGTGTCAGCTCCTCCAGCTTTTTCCTGTTTTCCGAAAATTCCTCCTGGATCAGCGCCTTCATCTCGGCGTCCGTGCCTTCGCAGAGCATGGCGCGCAGCTCCTGCTGCTCGCGCTCCGTTTTCAGATACGCGCGGTACGCCGCGACGACCGGAGCGAGCTGCTTCTGCTCGCGCAGGAGTCTGGAGGCCGCCTTCGGGTCCTGATAAAAGTCCGGCTGCGCCGCGCGTTCCTCCATTTCCAGAAACCGCTGCTCCACCAGACGCAGTTTTTCAAGCATTGCAATCCTCACCAACTTTTTGCTTCGTTCATCATACTCTATTTTTCCCTGCGCGTCAAATATTGCTTCGCAAAACGTGCATACTAACGGACGAAAAAGGATGTGAATGCAATGAAGCGGTTTTTTGCCGCGCTTCTGTGCGCGGGAGTGCTGATCCGGGCGGCGCAGGCGTCCGTGCCGCATCAGAAATATGCGGCCCTGACCTTTGACGACGGCCCTTCGGGCGCGCTGACGGACCGGCTGCTGGACGCGCTGGCCGCCCGCGGGGCGCGGGCGACATTTTTCGTCTGCGCCTACCGCGTCCGGAGTTATCCGGCGCAGACCGCCCGCATCGCGGAGGAGGGGCATGAGCTGGGCCTGCACAGCTGCTGCCACGACGATATGCGCGCCATGACAAAGGAGCAGGCGCTGGACGATCTGACCGAGTGCATGGTGGCCGTGAGCGAGTGCTGCGGCGTGCGCGCACGCCTGTTCCGCCCGCCCGGCGGCCTGAGCTCGGACGCTGTGCGCGCGGCCGCGGAGGAGCTCGGGCTGAGCATGATCCTCTGGTCGGTCGATCCTCTGGACTGGGACCCGCGGGAGCACGGGCGCGTGCTCGGGCGGATCCTGGAGGGCGCGGCGGATGGGGCTGTGATCCTGATGCACGAGCTGTCGGAGCATTCGGTGCAGTGCGCGGCGGAGGCCGTGGACCGCCTGCAGAAAGCTGGATATGTGTTTGTAACGGTCTCAGAGCTGGCTGCACGCGCCGGCACGGAGCTGCTTCCGGGCGGCGTTTTTCGTGCGTTCTGCCCTGCGGCAGTTGACGAACGGCGCCGCCTGCAATAAAATATAGAAAAACAGCGCAGGGAGGCGGCCATGGACAAACGGATGCTGCGCGCCATGATGGCGGAGAAAAAACAGGCGCTCACCGCGCGGCAGATCGAGCTGGCCGGCAGGCGGCTGGCCGCGCAGTTCTTTGCGCATCCGCTCTATGCGGAGGCAAAGAGCATATACGGGTATCTTCCGTTCAATCAGGAGGTCCCCCTGGAGCCGATCCTCCTGCGGGCGCGGCAGGAGGGACGGCGCGTGGCCGCCCCCAGGATCACGGAGGGCGTGATGCGCTTTTTCTGGCTGGACGATCCGGCTGCCGTGCGGCCGGGCGTCTGGGGCATCCGGGAGCCGGACGGCAGCTGTCCGCCGGCGGATGATGAGACTGCGCTCGTGATCCTGCCGGGGCTCGCGTTCGACAGCCGGGGCTTCCGCGTGGGCTACGGCGGGGGGTATTATGACCGCTATCTTGCCGCCCATCCGAAGCATCCGACGATCGCGCTGTGCTATGCGTTTCAGCTCGTTCCGCAGATCCCGGCGCAGGCGTTCGACCGCCCGGCCGGCTGCGTTCTGAGCGCGTCAACGGAGGTGTGCGGATGAAATATGTGTTTCTGCTGGCTGTGATGGCGGCGGTGTTCCTGGTATGCTTTCTGGTGGACCTGCTGGTGCGCCGGCTGCTGCGGGGCAGGCGCATGCAGACCGGGGAGCCCCCCGTCCGCCCGCCGCGGCGCAGCGCCGTCTTCGGTGTGATCCTGCTGTTCGTGCCGCTGGTGATCCTGCTGCGGCTGATGCCGGAGGGGGACGACACGCTGATGCTCCTGGGGAGCATCGTGTCGCTGCTGCTCGGCGCGGTGATGCTCGTGCACTATTTTTCGGTGACGATATGGTATTCGGATGAGACGTTCCAGTATTGCCGGCTGCTGCACGGGCGCAGGGAATTCCGCTACAGCCAGATCCGCGGCCAGCGGAGCCTCATAACGCGCAGCGGCGTGGAGACGATCCTGTTTGTGGCGGATGAGGAGATCCCCCTGTCGGGCGCGATGCAGAACCTCAATCCGTTTCTGAAGCGGGCGTTCACGCGCTGGTGTGCCGTCCGCGGCATCGACCCGGACAGCGTGGAGAACAATCCGCGACTGTTCACCTGGTTCCCCGATCCGGACGGACCGGATCCGTCCGACGCCCCGTGAACGGAAATTCCGGACATACATAGACCATCCGGGCCTGCATTGCAGGTCCGGATGGTTTGTATATGATCGGGTTTACCAGCGGTTTTCCACCTTTTCCGCGAAGCCGAAGAAGTCGCGCACCGGCAGGACCGTCCCGTCGTCCAGCGTGACGCGGCCGGTGAACCGGCCGAACACCTGGTGCTGGTCGGATTTCAGGACCAGAAGATCCGTCAGGCTGCTGCGGTCGAGCACGGGTGTGAAGTCCATGTAAAAGCGGTTGTCATCGCTTGTGAAGCGCCAGGGGGAGAGAAAATCGTCCCGTCCGTCCGCCTGCGGGATCTCAAAGCGCACCTCGCTGAGCTTGTGGACACGGCCGTCGTAGATCAGTGCATTTTCCGTCGCGGCCTGCGTATTGCCGAAGCCGTATCCGATGTTCCAGCCGAAGGGCACGCCGTCGAGCTCGCCCGAGGCGCTGCCCCAGTACCATGTGTTGCGGTACGTCCAGACGCCGCGTCCCCAGTCCAGCACGGCAAAGAAGCGGTCCCCGGTCAGCTCGTGCCGCGTGCCGCCCAGCTCCACCCAGCCCTCAGCGCGCATGCAGTTGATCTTCTGGTTGAAATAGAAGTGTGCGCGCTTGTCGAAGGGCGTGGCGATGACCATGCTTTCGGCGGGGGCGTCCGTCAGCCGGATGTAGCCTTCGATGGATTCC
>CADCOJ010000084.1 GCA_902803075.1 Oscillospiraceae bacterium
AAAACCCTGCACCCACAAGGGGTGCAGGGTTTTTCATCTTTGGCAGGGGATGAGGGATTCGAACCCCCGCAAACGGAGTCAGAGTCCGGTGTGCTACCGTTACACAAATCCCCTGTGCCGTACGCTCCAAAGCGCATTATTATTATAGCGATTTTGCCCGATTTGTCAAGACTAATTTCTGTGAAAATGTAAAAAATAGCGCAGCGGGGCAGATGTGCGTTCTGCCGTATGTTTCCATGGGAAAAGACGGAGAATCTGCACGTTTCTTCCTGCAACATGGGCCTTTTTTGCCCTGCAGCGGACAGAGACATGTTTTGACAAGGAAAACCTTCTTGTTTTTGACAGGGCACCACAGCGATAATCTGAGCGTCCCGCGCTCATGCTAACAGCGCGAAACTTTGAGGAAACGAGGATTGAGGCATGAAGCATGGACGAACCATAACGATGCAGGCGCTGCTGGCGCTTTTGATCTGTACGCTGCTGGCCGGCCCGGCGCTGGCTGCGCCGGCGTATCTGATACCAAGCGGACAGGCGGTCGGGATCGAGCTGTACGGCGAGGGACTTCTCGTTACAGAAGTGGAGGAGCGTTCCGCAGCTGAGCAGGCGGGCATCCGAAAGGGCGATGTGATTGTCGCGGTGAACGGACTTCCCGTAAACAGCGCACAGCAGCTCGCCGCATCGCTGGATGGAAAAAATCCTGCTGTTTTGCGTGTTGCACGCAGCGGGAAGGAAGCGGAGTTTCTTGTGCAGGCGGAGCCGACTGCGGACGGCTGCCGGCTCGGCGTCTGGCTGCGCGATCATATCGCAGGGATCGGTACGCTGACCTATATCGACCCCATGACCGGCGCGTTCGGTGCACTGGGCCACGGTGTGAGTGATCCGGCTGGCTCAACGGTTCTGCCGCTGGACTCCGGAGCCATCGTGCGCGCAAGCGTTGCGGAGCTTCGCCGCGGCCGGGCCGGTGCGCCGGGAGAGCTGCATGGGATCTTCGACGAGACCGGTGAGCTTGGGACGATCACAAAAAATACGGCGCACGGTATTTTCGGGACTTTCACCGCGCCGCAGAGCGGCAAAGCGATGGCGGTTGCGCCGGGCGATGAGGTTCAGACCGGCCAGGCGGAGATCCTTTCGACCGTAGACGGTGAGAGCGTGCAGGCGTTCACGGTGGAGATTGAAAAGATCAACCGACGCTCGGAGACGGGGCGGGATCTGCGCATCCGCGTGACGGATGAGGCGCTTCTGGAAAAAACGGGCGGCATCGTTCAGGGCATGAGCGGTTCGCCCATAATTCAGAACGGCAGGCTCATCGGCGCCGTGACGCATGTGCTTGTGAAGGACCCTACGCGCGGATACGGCATTCTGATCGAAAATATGCTGGATGACGCAGCATAAGCTCAAAACCACCGGCGCTTGCAGGCACTGGTGGTTTTTTGCGCATACATGCTCTGAGATCGATGTGCTTTTGTGCCTTCCGGATGGAACGTGACGCACCGCAGCAATCGTTCACCAATATTTGGATCAGAAATTCTCCAACAGATATTTCTCGGCCGCTGCATTCCATAGACCGTTGCATTTTTGGACAAGCTCACTGAGGACCTGGAAGCGCGCATCGGTCTTTCCCAGTTCTTCAAAATCTGCAATCGCCGTCAGGGGCAGATTGATGTGCGTGTAGATCAGCTTTTTGCCTCCGGGGATTTTAGGCAGATGCATCGTAGTATCGATCGCTGCATCGATTCCACCTATGTGGGTGATCATCACCGCCGGGTCAATTCTTTTTTCGCTGATCAGGTGCACAATATCCGTCATATCTTCGATCGTACTGCCGCTGGTTCCGGATACATGGTGCTGTTTATAATGAACATTGTAGAAATTGAATTTTGCACTGAAATTCGGATCCAACGGACCGGCAAAGAAATTCAGACAACCGTCAAACCCCAAAATCGCATCGCCCAGTTCTACAACTGCAGGAACGGGGGCGTACACAAACACATCGTCGAATTCCCCGCCTGCCAGTTCGATCAGCTCATCCCTGCAGGACGAATTGCTGAATATCAACCGAATGCCGCTCTGCGCGGCTTTTTCAGGACAGAAGATCGCCTTGGCTCTTGCAAGACGTTTTTCATCCAGATCGGTCACCACCACAACGGAGGGCTTCACTGGGCCGTGGAGAGCAAGGTCGATTGCTTCCAGCCCCATAGGCCCGCAGCCTGCCAAAATCGCGACCTTCCCGCCGGGCTTGATGTTTGTATAAGAAGTACCGTCAGCAGCCAGATGCATGCTTCCCTTATAACCCCGAATCACACAGGAAGAGGGCTCGATCAGCGACCCTTTAAAAAAGCAGTCGCTGTCCAGCTTCATGAGATATCCATGTTCGACGATGTGCTCATAAACGATAGAATATGTTGAAACGCCGCCGATCTCACCGAAGGAATAACCAACCGTCTGCATGCCGCCAAGATAGGACAGCACAGGGGGGAGTACAACCTTATCTCCCACATGGAATTGACCTTTCCATTTCTCTGTGACTTCCGCGATCTCTGCGCAGAACTCATGGCCAATGATTACGGGATTGTCTGCGATATTATCGGGAACCCGCAAATGCTTTGCACCCTGCTTTACGGTCTTGTAAGTAGACATACAAACGCTGTCGGAAATAATCTTGATGAGAATCTCGCCGTTTTTCAGCTCCGGCAACTCAAATTCTTCCAGACGCAAATCGTTTTCCCCGTAGAGACGGACTGCTTTTGTCTTCATGATAACCTCCTATATCCTTCCGGAGCTGCCAAATGTACGCAGTTTGTTCCGGACTACTTCCTTCATCATCGCCCGGGCATCGGCAAATACCAAAAAAGGCCAGGCTGCAGGGTTCTCCATCGTATTGAGGGTGTTCTTCAGCCCTTTGTTCATGGCGCTTAACACATCGGAATAGATGTTGATTTTGGTGATGCCGTGACAGATCGCATGCTGCATCTGATCATCAGGAGTTCCACTGCCGCCATGCAGCACCAGGGGCCTTCCGCAAACTGCTGTGATCTCATCCAGCCGGTCGATTCGCAGGGCAGGCGTCTTTCGATACACGCCGTGGGCTGTACCGATCGCCACTGCAAGAGCATCTACATCGGTGATCTCCACGAATTTTGCCACCTCTTCTGGAACAGTCAGGCTTTCGCCGGGATCGGTGTCCGTGCCGGTTTCGCGGATGCTGCCCACGCTGCCGTTTCCCACATGTCCAAGCTCCGCTTCCACCGTAATGCCGTATGTGTGGGCATATTTTACGACCTCTGCGGTATTTTGCGCGTTGCGATCGAAATCCAGGACAGAGCCATCGTACATCACTGAGCTGAATCCGGCATCAATCGCTCTCTGAATGAAAGCAAAATCCGTTGCGTGATCCAGGTGAAGACAGACCGGAATGTCAAAATAATCCGATGCGGATCGAACCATAGAAGCAAGCAGATTCATATCTCTGCCCTGCAGATCCACACTCAGCGCCATCAGCAACGCCGGCGACCGTTCCTCTTCACAGGTTTCCAAAACCGCCTTCATCATATCGTAATTGCTGACGTCAAATGCAGGAAGCGCATAGTGGTGTTTACGGGCATCCTCCAGCATCGCTTTCATTGAAACGAGCATACGATAGCCTCCTTTCGATTTCGCGGATATTATATCAACTGCGTTAACATCTGTCAATTACAAATGTTAAAGTTGACAGCGAGGGTTTTTGATTGTAAACTATTTTTATCTTTTCACAGGAGCAGGCCTATGAAGACAGAAAAGATCCTGATGTACGAAGTTGCCGCCCTTTATTATGAGAAAAGCCTGACCCAGCAGGAAATCGCGGAAACCCTGCATCTTTCCCGGCAGACAGTTTCCAGGCTTTTAAACGATGCCATTGAGGAAAAAATTGTGGAAATTATCATACACGATCCTCAAACGGACTGCAAAGAGCTGGAAAATCGAATTTGTGCTGCCTTTGGCATCCGGAGCTGTGTTGTATGCAGCGTCAGCGGGAGAAGCGAGTCGGTGCATCGGCTCATGACGGTTAAGGCAGCGGTTGACTATATTCTGCCGATTATAAAAAAGGGCAACCAGAAAATTGCCCTGTCCTGGGGGCGGACGATTCAGGAATTGATTCAAAACATGCCCAAAATATCTACAGTCGGGAACACGGTATTTCCCTTATTCGGGGCTACTGACAGTGAAAATGCTTATTTCTCCTCAAACGAGTTGGCACGGAAGCTGGCGGACAGGCTGGATGCGACACCCAAATGTGCCTGGTTCCCATATCTTGCCGGCAGCGACGGAGATTTCGCATTGCTGAAACAGCTCAGCTATTACAAAAGAATGCAGGATATGTGGGATACAGCCGACCTTGCCATCCTGGGAATTGGAAACAGGGAAATACTGGATATATTCGGAAAAACATTTGGATACAGCGATATCCATTTTCAAGCCGTCGGCGATGTAGCGACGCATTTCTTTGATAAAAACGGCAGGTTTGTGAATCTGTACCGCAATACCTTATGCGCCTCAGTGGATAACATCAGGAACGCAAAGGAATCCATTGCCATCGCCTGCGGCAAGGATAAGGTGGAAGCGATCTCGGGCGCATTGAGAACGAACATGATCGATACGCTGATTACCGACGAATACACGGCAAAGGAAGTATTAAACAGTGTGATTTGATCACATGTGAGGCTGCAGGCGCGGAGTAAAGCGTTGGTCTGCCGCAGACAGCTGTCTGCGGCATTTTTCTGCATTCATGCGGAAAAAACTGTCGCATATCCGTCGGCTTATGATATAATACCGCTGTCCCATGTATTGTGCCGCAAAGGGGCGGCCATATTCCATTCAAGAACATGAGGTGGCAGAGCCATGGCAACAGAAGAACCGATCAGCGCGCGCTCGCAGTATGGCGACCGGCGCAGTACCGACCGTCAGTGGACGGATCTTTCCGGCACACGGACATTCACCGGCCTGATGGACAGCAAGGCCCGCTTTGTGGAGCAGCGGCAGCTTTTTTCCACAGAGGATTGGGAGCTTTTTGTCCGTCAGTTCAAAATAGCGTCGGATGACCCGGATCTCGGCTGGAGAGGGGAATTCTTCGGGAAAATGATGCGCGGCGCATGCATGACCTGGCAATATACGAAAAACGAAGCGCTCTATCGTGTCCTTGAGGACGCTGTGAAGGACATGCTTGCTGCGCAGCAGCCCTCCGGACGGATCTCCACCTACAGTGAAGCGTGTGAATTCCATGGGTGGGACATGTGGAGCCGGAAATATGTCATGCTTGGCCTTCTGCACTTCCATGAGATCTGCCGCAGCGCAGCACTGCAGGATCAGATCGAGCAGGCGCTTCTCCGTCACCTGGATTATATCATCGACCATGTCGGGCCTGGGAAGCTTGCCATCGACGAGACTTCCGATTACTGGCAGGGCATCAACTCTGCGTCGATCCTGGAGCCCGTCGTCCGTCTGTATAATCTGACCGGGGTCGGGCGCTATCTGGATTTTGCGCGGTACATCGTGGGTGTCCTTGCGGACGGACGGACAAATGTGTTCCGCCTGGCGCTGGAAAACCGCCTTCTGCCGTATCAGTATCCGGTGGTCAAGGCGTATGAGCTCATGTCCTGCTTCGAGGGACTGATCGAGTATTACCGCGTTACAGGAGAGGAGCAGTGGAAGACTGCTGTCGTCCATTTTACCGACAGCGTCATGGCCAGCGACATCACCATCACCGGCTGCGCCGGGTGCTATGACGAGCTGCTGAACCATGGAACGGCGACGCAGACGGATCCGTCCTATACCGGCATTATGCAGGAAACCTGCGTGAGCGTGACCTGGATGAAGCTCTGCGCCCAGCTTCTGCACCTGACGGGCGAAGCAAAATATGCCGACTGCATTGAGCGGACTTATTTGAATGCGCTCTGCGGCGCCATCAATACCTGCGGCTGCGTCACGAACGGGGGCTTTGTGTTTGACAGCTACAGCCCCGTTCTGCTCGGTGTGCGCGGGCGCAAGGTCGGCGGATACAAGACGATCTCCGCCCGCAAGCACTATGGCTGCTGTACCGCCATCGGCTCGGCCGGCACGGCGCTTCCGCTTCTGAACGCCTGCAACAGCACAGCGCGCGGGATCTGCATCAATTTCTATGAGACGGGGGAGGCTGCCATCGGCGGCTTCCGCCTGAATATGCAGACGGACTGGCCGATCAGCGGCGGGATCCGGATCACACTGGACGAGACCGCACCCGGCGAACGGGAGATCGCACTGCGGCTCCCGGCGTTCGCCGGGGCAGGGACGCGCCTGCTGGTCAATGGCGTGGAGGAGCCGGTAAAATGTTCCGGTACGGCTTCGTATGTCCGCCTTTGCAGAGCCTGGCATGCAGGCGATCAGATCCTCCTCTCCATCGATCTGGCGCCGCACTTGCTCCGGCCGCTGGGCGTTGATGAACGGCCGGAAAGCAGGAACTACGTCGCCGTTCAGTATGGGCCGCTGGTGCTCGCGCGGGATGCGCGTCTGGGGCCGGTCGGCACGCCTGTCCATGCAGACGGCGCGCTGCGCGTAACGCCCGTGGATAAGCAGGGGTTCGACTGCGTCCTGCGCGCACGCGTGGAGCTCGGCGGGGAAGCGCTTGACATGATCGACTACGGAAGCGCCGGAAAGACATGGAATGACGACTCGCTGATGGAAGCGTGGATGAAAACAAAGTAAAACCACGCCGCGCGGCGCGACCTGCGCCGCGCGGTCGGTGCTTATATGGGTGAAGGCCTTCAACGAAACCGGAAAGGAGGAGCCCCATGGATGACCGGACGATCGTAGAGCTGTATCTCCGCCGGGACGAGACGGCGATCCGTCAGACCGAGGCACAGTACGGCGCGCGGCTGCGGGCGCTTGCATACGGGATCACGCAGGATGCACAGGCATCGGAGGAATGTGAAAACGACACCTATCTGCAGGCATGGAACGCGATCCCGCCGCATGAGCCGCGAACGTATCTCTATGCGTTTCTTGCGCGCATCACACGTCACCTGGCGCTGAATGTTTGCCGCGCACAGAACACTCTCAAGCGAAGCGCGCGGCTTTGCACGCTTTCCGAGGAGATGGAGCAGTGCATCCCTGCGCCGGACGATCTGTCCTGCCGCCTGGATCGTATGGCTCTGGCAGATGCGCTCAACAGGTTTCTTGGCACACTGAGCGCAGAAAAGCGCGCAGTCTTTCTGCGCCGCTATTGGTTCCTGGAATCCGTCGAGTCCATTGCCGCGCGCTTTTCCTTTTCCCGGAGCAAGGTCAAGAGCATGCTGATGCGGACACGCATGCAGCTGCGCGGTTTTCTTGAAAAGGAGGGCTACACGCTATGAGAGGCAGCGAGCTTCTGGAGCAGATGGAACAGATCGACCTGAAGTATGTGGAAGAAGCGGAACGCTTCCGGAGGAAGCAACGCCAGACCTGGCTGCGATGGGCCGCGGCGGCCGCCTGCTTGTGCCTCGCGGCAGCTGGCGTGTTTGCCGCGCTCGGCAGGCAGGGGGATGCCGGTGTAAGAAAATGGAACAGCGCATACCGCGCGGAGGATTATTTCCGCGGCAGTGGCCAAACGGTGCCGGAGGAGAAAAGCGTGGCGCCGGCTGAAACGCCCTGCAGCCGGACCCGCATGTTCTCCGACCGCCGCGCCGAGCTGGAGCAGGCCGGCGTGATCCCCACGCTTGAAACGCACCCATTGTTTGATCTGAGCGCCAATTACATGGACGACGGTACGCTGCACTCCGTACAGATCGGCTGGTACCGGCGCAGCCTTGTCGGGTTGGAGAATTACAGCGACCTTGTGCTCCTTGCTGCACCGAAGGAGCTTCGGCCTGTGTCCGATACGGTCGATGTGAACATGGAAGCGCATGTGACCGTGACGGAGCGTGACGGCGTGCGGATCGAGGCCGTCGGTGCGGAGCAGACGCAGAAACGGATGACATGGCGGACGGAGCAGGGCTGGTATCAGGTCAGCGGCTCCTGGAACGACAGCTATGCGGACGTTGCGGCGCTGTTTGAATGGTTCTGGGCACACCCGCTGGATTTCACACAGTTTCCCGCTGACGGCGGGTATCAGCTGACGAGTTCGACGCTGGCGGAGCGCCCCGATGCGTTTCGGGATGTGCTTCCGGATTTTGCGTCCTTTGGTTATGCGCAATCAGACAGCATCGTCGTGCTCAAAGACGGCGAGCCGACGCATGCGGAGATCCATCTGTCCAACGGAGACGATGAGGATTTTATCCACTGGTGCGTCGAGTCCGAGCCGGACGTCTATGAGTTGGCGCGCTGTATGGGAGCGCTGGAAACACTCACGCAGCAGTCGCTCACCGCGCAGATCGCCCAGGAGGGGCAAATCAGCTTTCTGCAGGATGGATATGCAGTCACGGTTTACAGCAGAGCGTCCCAGGCGGTTTGGGCGCTGGTCGCATCCCTGCAGGAATAACCGCAGAAACACAAACGCCCGCTGCCGGATGGCAGCGGGCGTTTTGACGGATTCAGTCCAGAAGCGGAGCAGTGAGACGGGGGAAGTCGCGGTAGTCGTCGATCCGGAGGAAGGGGAACCCGGCAAGAAGCACCGATTCGTCGTTGCCGCCCATGCCGTAGTCGTCGCCGATGTAAAGGACTTCCTCTTTGTGAAGGCCGTTCTCCCGGCAGTATTCCTCCAGTGCGTATGCCTTGTTGTAGGGGCTCGGCGCAAGGTCAAAGGAGGACGAGCCGCCGATAAACACATGGTAATCGGAGAATACATCGCAGACGCGGGCATAGATCCGGCGGCGCTTTTCCCGCGTGGGATCGAAGGCAAGCTTATCCGACAGTTGGGCGGCTGTGCCGAGCAGCGGGAAGGTGATGCAGCCGGAGGCGTGATATTCCACGTTGTCGCCGGCAAAATCCGTGTAACCGAATTCCTGCCGCAGCTGCGTCACGCGGCGCTCCACGCTCTCGCGGTCGCAGGGACAGACGGTGTCGCGCACAAGCTGCAGGTCCTGCGTCTGCGGATCGTAACGGCAGAACTGCATGCCGTAGTTGCCGAGGATATCGATGGGATAGCGGCCCATCTGGCGGAAGATGCGTGCGCACATGCCGGCGCCGGCCATCATGAGATGATAGCGCGTGCGAAGCGCATCCAATGCGGCGCGGTTTTCATCGCTCAGGGGGGACTTGTGCTGCGTCAGCGTTCCGTCAAGATCCATTGCGATCAGTTTGTATCCGTTCATGCCTCCAGCGCCTCCATCCCAAACAGATCATAGTACATCCACAGGACAGTATAACGGTCCTTGAGATCCTTTGCGTCATGCAGCGCCTGATCCAGCGTCTCGGGGGAATAGACACTGCAAAACGCGTCCATGGAAAGGCCGATGCTGTTCAGGATCTGTTCGATCTCCTCCGGACGCGGGCACTCCGCAAGGATCGCGCGGATCTCCTCCTCGTGCGCAAGATAGGTCTGCGCACGCTCCTGGCCGTAACGGCCCATCTTGTCCTGGAGGTCGATGCAGCTTTGCGCGATCGGCCCGAACACGCGGTGCATCTCCTGCTCATACTCCGTGCGCTCCATGTGGAAGCAGCGGGCGGGGAAGCGCGCGGCGAGGATCTTCTGCCGGATCCTGGCGGTCAGGACCGTGGCGTAAGCAACATCGATGCCGTGCGCAAGATAGGGCTTGCTGCGCAGGATGCCGGTGATCTCAAAGAAGTGCGAGAAATGATGCTCGCTGCCGGAGGCCGGGCGGGATGTGCCGACAAAGGCCATTGCAATGCCCACAAGGATCAGCGCTTCAGTCAGCGTGCGGATACTCTGCTCATCGCGCGCAAGCAGCGCTTTGGCCAGCGGGACCGTACGCTGCAGGGTGTCGTAGACCAGGTCATAGATCTGCTGGCAGAAGTATTCCCCGTTCACAGTGCTGCTGAGTTTCCAGTCGTTCAGCGCAGAGAATTTGCCGATGATGTCGCCGTAACCGGCCTGGATCATCTCCATCGGCGCATTCCGGATGATCTCGGTATCAGCCAGAATGGCGGCCGGCACATGGGCGGAGTAGGTGACCTTCATGCCGCCGGTGATCATGGCTGCGCCGGAGGAGGCATAGCCGTCCATGGACGGAGCAGTCGCCACAATGTAGTAGGGGATATGGCGGTTGAAGGAGACATATTTGCACAGATCCTGCACAACGCCGGAGCCGATCCCGATGATCTTTGTGATGCCGTCGGCCTTGGCCTCCACGGCTTCAATGGCATCCTCATTCGGAACAAGCAGAGGGCTGCCCGGGAAGATTTGGCGGGCGGCGGTCCTCCCCTCCAGATAGCGTTCCGTCTGCGCACCAGCGACGCGATAGGTGTTTTCGTCTGCAACGATCAGAATGCTGCGGTCTGCGCTGCAAAGCTCCCGGAGATGTGCCATCGCATCCGGTTCGACATAAACGGCCTGGATGTCGCAGGTGTGCGGATGACCGCAGGTGCAGGGGAGTCCTGCCAGAAGAGCATTGATGTCCATGGTGATTCACGTTCCTTTTTCTTGATGTCTGCCATATTATAGCTGAACCGGACAGAAAATGCAATCAATATTGCACGGTGCGCGCCGAAGGATGCAAAACAGCCGGGCGGCGCGCACGCCGCCCGGCTGTCCCGGGATCAGAGTTTTTCGTTGTCGATCATTTCCTCAGTCACAAGGGACTCGGGAGATTTGATCGTTTCAAAGTCGCGGTAGGCCTGCAGGCCGGAACCGGCAGGAATGAGCTTGCCGATGATGACATTCTCCTTGAGGCCCACAAGGTGATCGACCTTGCCCTTGATGGCGGCGTCGGTCAGGACCTTGGTGGTCTCCTGGAAGGAGGCGGCGGAGAGCCAGGACTCCGTAGCAAGGGACGCCTTCGTGATGCCCATGAGGATCAGGCTGTCCGTAGCCGGACGGAGATCCGTCTCGCCGTTTTCGATGCGCTTGCGCACGGCCTCGTTGGCATCCTCAAATTCGTAGACGTCAACGACCGTTCCGCTCAGAAGCGTCGTATCGCCGGGATCCTCCACGCGCACCTTGCGCATCATCTGACGGATGATGACCTCAATGTGCTTTTCATTGATGTCAACGCCCTGCTGGCGGTAGACGGCCAGAACACCCTGCGTCAGATAATCCTGGACGGCTTCGACTCCGGAGATCCGCAGCACGTCATGCGGGTTGAGCGCACCGTCGGTGATGGGCTCGCCCTTCTTGACGCGCTTGCCGTGCTCGACCTTGAGACCCACGGAATACGGGACCTGATACTGCTTGACCTCGCCGTCGTCCGCGGTGACGGTGATGGCGCGCAGCGCAGTGCGGTGGGATTCATCCACATCCACCACGCCGTCGATCTCGGAGATCTGCGCCATCTTCTTCGGCTTGCGTGCCTCGAAAAGCTCTTCGACACGGGGAAGGCCCTGCGTGATGTCGTCGCCGGCAACGCCGCCGGTGTGGAACGTACGCATGGTCAGCTGCGTGCCCGGCTCACCGATGGACTGTGCGGCGATGATGCCGACAGCCTCGCCGAGGTTGACAAGCTCGGAGGTCGCAAGGTTCATGCCGTAGCACTTGGCGCATACGCCGCTGCGGGCTTTGCAGCCGAGGACGGAGCGGACATAGATCCGGTCGATGCCGTGTGCCTGGAAGAGCTTGGCGTCTTCCTCGCGGAGCATGACGTCCTTGGAGTGCAGCAGCTCGCCCGTTTCAGGATCGGTAACGTCGTAGACGGGGTAACGGCCGCGGATGCGGTTTGCGAAGGAGTCGATGAGCTGACCCTTCTCGTAGTAGTCG
>CADCOJ010000085.1 GCA_902803075.1 Oscillospiraceae bacterium
GCGGTGATGGCGCCGGAGTTGGAGAGGATCAGACCGCCGACGGAATAGGTGACGGTGGAGTTCTCCTTGACGCGCCAGTCGTTGATCTTCAGATAGTTGTCCACCAGATCCTTGTAGTTGAGGAGCGTGGAGTTGATGTTGCGGACCTTCTCACGCTGGCGGCGGTACAGGATGTAGGCCTTTGCCACATCGGCATAGCCGCACTCGGACAGGACCTTTTCCACGCTGTCCTGGATCTCTTCAACGGTGATCCGGCCGTCCTTGACCTTGCTTTCAAAGTCTGAGGCGACACGCAGCGAGATCAGATCGATCACATTGGGATGGTATTCCTTGTTCAGCGCCTGGAAGGCCTTGGTGATGGCTGCGCTGATCTTATCGATATGGAAGTCTACGATCTTCCCGTCTCTTTTCACAACCTCATACATGAGAGAATCCCCCTACCGGTATAGAATGATGTGCGCGGATCAGCGAGTCTGACCGAGCATCACCATTCTACACCGGAGGGGGCGTCATGTCAACAAGATATTCTGCTTTTTTTGAAAATCGACCCAAGATATTGTGGTTCAATCAACACCCCGCAGTTGGGTGTCGGGGACAAAGCGCGCTGCGGCCCGGGCAAACGTGCGCAGCTGATCCGCGTCGGGGGCGTGCAGGTTGCCGAACGGGACGGAGTCGCGGTCGGTGAAGCATTGGAGAAAATAGCGCTTTGCACCGCAGATCATACGGCCGATCGACACAAAATCCTGTACTTCGTGGAATTCCCGGACGACGGTGGTGCGGAACTCATAATCCGGCGCACGGTCCATGATGAGACGGATGGAGCTGCGTACCGTGTCCAGATCGACCTGCTCGACGCCGCACGTCAGCGCGTATTTCTCCGGGCTGTTTTTCACGTCCATGGCGACGTAATCGACCAGCCCCTCGTCCAGCATTGCGCCGAGCAGCTCCGGGTGCAGGCCGTTGGTGTCGAGCTTGACGCCATAGCCCATGGCGCGCACACGGCGCATCAATTCCGGCAGCTCCGGGTGCAGGCACGGCTCTCCGCCGGTGAAGGCGACGCCGTCCAGCAGCCCGCGCCGCTTTTCCAGAAAAGCGAGGAGCTCCTCACTGTCCATGACGGGCTTGGCGGTGCCGTCAGCCAGCTCAAAGTTGTGGCAGAACGGGCAGCGCAGATCGCAGCCGCCCAGGAACACCGTGCACGCCACATGCTGCGGGAAATCCAGCAGCGTCATTTTCTGCAGTCCGTGGATCTTCATACCGTTCACCTCAAATCGCGGACAGAATGTGCGCGTTGCGCAGCTCCGCGTCCGGAATGCCGTCGTTGACGGAGTAGGCGTGTTTTTCCAGGTCGCCGCAGACAGCCTTTGTGAGCCCCTGTTCCATGAGCTCTGCGATCACGTCTGAGGCGATGGATTCGATCACGTCGTATTTTGCCCCGGCCGTTTCCGCTTCGTTGCCGGTCGTGAGCAGATACTCCAGGAGCTCGGCCAGCAGCGGCAGCTTCGGGAGCCGGCGCATCGCGCGGAAGCTCCACTTGTAGTAGGGCCGGTAACGCCGGTTCAGAAGGAACACGGCCGCCATCGTGCTTTTCACGTATTCGCAAACGGCCAGCTGCGCGGCAGCCGGTTCGCCGTGCGCGATGCAGCGCCGGTAGTTGTACTGTCCGGCCTGCGCCATCAGCAGCAGCTGCCCGGCGAGCTTTTTGCGCCGGACATCCTCCGGAAAACAGGCCAGCGCCTGGCGGATGCGCGTCACATCGCCGCGGTTGTCAAAATAGACCTCGCCGTTCGTGGCCTCGGCCAGCGCCTGCTCCGGCAGCTGCAGCCATTGCGCGGTGGAAAGAAGCCCGTCCGAGCTGCCGGTTTTTTCAAGGAAAAATTCCTCCGTCCGCAGGACGCCCCGCCGCGCGCCGCCCACAGGCTGCATGAGCGGGCGCCGGACGCCCCGGAATTCCTTCGGCAGCTTGGCATAGGCGCGCTCAAGAAGGAATGCGGTTCGCCGGTCAACGATGTCCTCGCCCGGGAGAAACAGGCAGAAGCCCGGCTCAAAATCGTGGTCGCGGGAAACTTCGTCGTCGAAGCCGAAGCACTCCGAGCCGCTGCCGAACAGGCCTGCGGCCAGATGCGGCAGAAGCTCCGGAAAATCCGCCTCGAGCATCGGGCGGCCATATTCTTCATAAAAAGCGCGGGAAAGCTCAAGTCCGTTCATAGATTCGTTTTGCCTCCCTGGTCAGCTCGTCTGCCGCCGCAAAGTAGCCGTAGTAGGCGAACGACGGCGCGCATTTTTCGCAGACGAACGCATAGTATCCGCCGTGCGGGACGGCGGGATCGGTCAGAAGCGCGTAAGCCTGGTCGAGCAGGGCATAGACCGCGTGCTCACTCTGCTCCATGCCGCGCTCGGCGGCCAGTGCGTCGGCACGGTTGAGACAGGTGATGGCCTGCTCAAGTCCGCCGCCCGGAAAGCGGCCCATGGCCTCCATGGCCCGGTCGTAGAGATCGTACGCCTCGCGGAAGCGCCCGAGCGCGGCGCATGCGAGCGCCATGTTGTTGTACAGGCCGCCCAGCAGCTGCTGCCCGGTCCGGGGCGAGGCCTCATAGATCGCCCGCGCCTTCTCAAAAAGCGCCAGCGCCCGCTCGTTCTCCCCGAATGCGCTGCATGCCGTGGCGGCGTTGGTGTAGGTGGTTCCGGCGCTGAGCGTGCCGTCAAATCCCAGCTCGTCCACAAGGCGAAGCGCCTCACGGATCGCGTCCATTGCGCGCGCCCGGTCGGAGACCTTGCGGTAGTGACCGATCAGCTCGTTTTCCACCATCAGCTCCCCGCGCTGGTCATGACCGAGCCGGGCCTCCTCCAGCCAGTAGAGCAGGTGGCGCTCGGCGCCGGAATAGTCGCGGCGGCTCATATAGTCATCCATTTTTTCGATGATCCGCTGCTGCGGAACGGCCCGGACTGCGGGCTCGGCGCCGTAGGGCTCATCACAGAGCACACATCTGGGCTCTGCATAGTCCTCCGGCGGCAGTTCATTGGTACGTTCGTTCATGCGCGGCACCTCCGTCTGATTCTATCTGATTATAGCAGAATGCACCGGCAAAAGCTACCGGCGTTTTGCCCGCGCGGGAAGTTTTTCCGCGGATGCGGCAAACTGCCGTCCTGCGCAGCAACGACAGGTTGCTTGCAATGCATGACGCACAGTGATAAGATGAAAGCACCAAATACAGGAAGGACGGATCACAGTGGAGGTTCGTGACATACTCAGAGATTTGCGGGAGAGCCGCGGCCTGACGCAGGAGCAGCTGGCCGCACGCGTGCTGGTGACCAGACAGGCTGTCAGCCGCTGGGAGACGGGGGAGACGCAGCCCGGCCCGGAGACGCTGAAGCTGCTGTCCAGGGAGTTCGGCGTTTCCATCAATACGCTGCTCGGTTCGCCCCGGACGCTGGTCTGCCAGTGCTGCGGGATGCCGCTGCAGGAGGACGCCATGATCAGCCGGGAACCGGACGGCAGTTTCCGGGAGGACTACTGCAGGTGGTGCTATTCCGACGGGAAGTTTGCGTATGACTCAAAGGATGCGCTGCTGGATTTTCTCATCAGCCACATGCCGAACCAGGGAGATCAGCCGGAGGCGGAGCGCAGAGCGGCGTACGACGCATACCTCTCAGGCCTGAAGCACTGGAGATGACCGGCGACCGGTCCAAAAGAAAAGGGGATGCTGCAGACATGCAGCATCCCCAAATTTTCTGTTCTGCCGGGATCATGCAAGGCGCTTGATGAAAACAGCGTCTTCGTTTTTGGCTCTGCAGCCGGGTGCAGGCACATACCCGTGCTTCAGATAAAAACGCTCCGCTGTATCGGTCGTCAGAATGCTTGTGCAGATCCCGTGTTCCCGAAAATGATCCTCGGCCAGGCGCAGGAGCGCGGAGCCGTGGCCGGAATTGCGGTATGTTCCGGACACCCAGAATTCCCGGATAAAGCCGCAGGTCTCTTCAAAAAACCAGTTTGTCAGCTGTGTGGGCTGGAACTGGATGAAGCCGATGATGCTTCCGTCTGCGCCGTGCCGGACAAAAGCGCTGTTGCCGCCGTGCTCCTGCATGCTGCCAAACAGCCCGTCCCAGTCCTCCACTGCGATCCCAAGCTCGGAGAAGTAAGCCTGAAATGCGGCCCGGAACTGCGGATCAGAAAAATCGGAGATCAGGACGTCCGTGCATCCGGACGGTTCCTGCGGGAACCGGTACACCAGATTCAGACAGTCCGGCGCATCCGTATCCGTATATCCCGTGTCGGCAAACCCGACTTTCTCATAGACATGCAGCGCGGCAGCATCATCCTTCCGGACGCAGACTTCTGCGCAGTCATATTTCCGCTCCGTTTCAAGCTCGGACAGGATCATACGCAGCGCAGCCGTTCCGAAGCCCCTGCCCTGGTACTGCCTGTCGATCATGAATTGCTGCAGGTCATAGCAGGCGGGCGCTTCGGCCAGATCCTTCACCAGGGCGGCGCCGATGATCGTTTCGCCGTCTGCGATCCCGATGACCCGTGCGCGGCGGGCGCGATAGGCGTAGCCTCTTGCAAGGATGCCTACGGCGCTGTCGAGAAAACCAGCCTGCGTCTCATTCACAGACAGTTTTCTGACGTCCATCCAGTTTTGTTCGTTTACGTCGATCAGTTTGAGCAATTTGCGATCCTCCTTTTTTGATTGGAGGGTCAGATCCCGTGGGCCCTCCACACACGATCCGTTTTCATACAGAATCACTCCTTTCGTTCTGTTTCCGCGCGGCGCATGCCGGCAAGACCAGTATAGCGCGTTTCCGCCGCGCATGCAATGCAGAGCAGCGCCCGGCAGGCATTCTTCAGAATGCCTGCCGGGCGGGTTGAGCCGGACTGATCCGGCGCATTTGGGTGCAGGGCTGCGTGACTCCCATGCAATCACAGACCATTTTTCAAGGCGCATCAAAGAGCATCTGCCGGATCCCGTCAATATACTCCTGCCTGCGCTTTTCTGCTGAAGCGGGGTCTTCATTTTCCTGGCTGATCCAGTATTCACCAAGATAACTGGAAAGTGGATGTTGACATGGAAGAATGATAACGTCCTCTTCTTCAATGTCATAGGTGGAAAGGATCGCCCTCATCTCCGCAATTGTGGCGCCTTTCAGCTTCATCAGTTCTTCTAGCGTCTTTTCCCGGTTGGTTCCGGGAAGAACGCCGCAGGAATAGCTGTCCGGCGCCATCTGCCACACATAGACTTCCAAACCTTTCGCCGTTTCCAGATCAAAATACTCCGGATATTTTGCTCTCAATGACTCCATGTCAATTACAGTCTCGCTTTTTGTCCCGTCTTCTTTCAGCAGAAACACATACGAAATACGAGTATCGTCGGAATTGGGATCGTCCTTTTCACCAGCATCATAGTATCCGCGCGTTAAGCAGACCTCTCCGTCTT
Organism: Oscillospiraceae bacterium; assembly: GCA_902803075.1. GTDB lineage: Bacteria > Bacillota > Clostridia > Oscillospirales > Oscillospiraceae > CAG-170. Next base: position 5,433 of record CADCOJ010000085.1, read on the forward strand.
TCTGCAGAAGAAGATAATAGAACAGAGAATCCGGCAAATCCGATACGATCAGCTGCCAGGCTTTCGCATTATTACGACGCAGGTTGGCGGCCAGGGTCCTTGCGTCTGCAGGAAAATACTGTTCGAAGGTGTCCTTTGACAGCACTGTCTCCGTAAACGTTCCTGCATTCAGCCAGTTGTTCGAGTTGAGATTCTCCAGGATCATGAATTCCCGATTGCTTGAAAGACTGTATTCAGGCAGCGGCACGGAAGCGCTGCCGCCGCTTCTTTTCGCTTCATACCCGATCTCACGAACGGTGTAACGGCGTCCAAAGGGCGCATCGGGCAGCAATACAGCAGGGGCCGTATCGCCTTGTGAACATACATTTCGCAGATAGTTTGCGAACTCCGGATCCGAAACGGAATACCGTTTGCCACGAAATACAATTTCAACCAGATCGTCGGTTGCATGATACCCATTGGCGTATAGAAATGATCCGTCCTTCAAAAACACACACAGCTGATAGCCCGGCGTCATGCCTTCATACCGGCTGCTCCTGCTGACTTTGGAAACAGCCGAAAAGCGATCGACCATTTCGTCGATCTGGTTCGGATCGAGTTCTCCCTGACAGTCATCACCGACAAACATATTGAAGTACGTAACTTTTTCAACGTCGGATCTGCTGATCGTGAAACCATTCTTCGGATCTGTCATCAGGCATACAGCAAGAACGATGCAGGCAATAATGGCAATCAGAATGATCCAGAATGCGGGCTTTTTGTAGTTCAAAACACCTTTGACTCGTTCTTTCACGCCCACCTCTCCAAAAGCAAGCGGACGGGCCGCGATCCGCCTCCTTGGAAAGCTGCAGTCCAGAAGCGCCTGTGAATATGCCGCTATATCATCTTTATTCATGTCGCAGATAACCTTTTCATCGCAGGCCGTTTCAATATCGCGGCAAAGAAGGACATAGGCAAGCCAGCAAAGCGGATTGAACCAATAGACCGCCAAAAGAAAGAATCCGAAAGGCTTCCACCAGTGATCATGACGCTTAATATGTGCCGTTTCGTGGGTAATCACATAGTCAAGTGTCGGCC